>JANXZI010000229.1 GCA_025355595.1 Spartobacteria bacterium | reverse complement strand
CCAGGATCTGGCACCCCAATCCAGCCAGCCGTCTGCCTCCGCCCTGAATAAAACTGCATCCGGCACATCCATTTTTCCAACGGCGGACGAAGGAGGTGTTATGAAACACACAAAATTAATCATCCCGTTCGCGACCGTACTCCTCACCCTGACCGTCCCTCCCGCGATCTTCGCGGCAGACGCCCCAAAGTCCGGAGCAGTCACCACCGCAGATGCCGCCGCCGACGGCAAGTTCATGCAAGACGTGATCCATGGCAACCTGACAGAAATCAAGGCCGCCAAAATCGCCGAAGGGCAGACCAAGCGCGAGGATGTGAAGAACTTCGCCAAGAGCATGGAGAAGGATCACACCGACGTGAACAAGAACCTGATGACCCTCGTTGACCGGATGAAACTGAAGCTGTCGAAGGACCCCGGCGAGCATCAGCCGTTCCTCGACGGGCTGAAGGCGAAGGCGAAGGCGAATGATCCGGACTTCGACCACACCTACGTCGCCGCGGCAGTCGAATCCCACGAGAAGTGCGTGAAGATGTTCGAGACGTTCTCCAGCACCACGAAGAATGCCGACCTCAAGGCGTTTGCCGATAACACACTCCCCGGCCTGAAGACGCACCTGAAACACAGCCAGGATCTCCTCGCGACTCTGAACGGGAAGAAGTAGTCCGACATCGGAGATTCCCTCGCGGGATCGCGACATTCTCCGGCAGTGCTGGGTTTGAAAGATTTAGCCGCGCCATGGGGGCGCGGCTAAACCGTCTTCAGCGAGCTTGACACGCGCGAGCTTCGCGCTGAGTTCGCAGCCACTCCACCACTGTCCATGAAAAGCACCTCACTCCTCGCCCTTCTGCTCGTCCTCCTCGGCCTCGTCCTCCCGGCATCCGCGCAGGCTCCGTATGAACCGAAGCCCGGCACCGCCGAGCGCAAGGCCATCATGGACGCCATGCGTGCGCCCGTGTCGAAACAGATCGGCAAGCCCGTCACCTTCACCGGCCAGATCCGCGTCGTCGGTTCGTGGGCGCGCTTCCACGGCGATGTCGCTCCGACCGATGGCAAGCCGCCGAAAAGCGGGGATGCCAAATTCGCGCTGGAACTCGACTTCTTCGCTCTGCTCCGCAAGACCGACAACGGCGGATGGGAAGTCCTCCACCACGGCTTCGCTGGCGACATCGGCGTGATGGAGGAGGCCAAGGCAAAATTCCCGAAGGCTCCGCGCGCGCTGTTCACTGCGGAATAGCGCATCGGAGTTTTGTGAGGGGTTAAATTTGGCAGCAACTCGTGGCGAAGCGCCGTCCGACGCGCCGCCGTCGAGGCATATCCCGGCGCATTCCAAGGCAGTCCCATCATAAGCACGAGAGGTGGAGCCGCGGGGTGATTGCTCCTCCTTGTTCGCCCCCGGCTCAGGGGCCGAGGATTTCAGCCTTCGGGTGGCTTTGGCGGCAAGCCGCCTCTGCCTCCTCGCTCAACCCCGTGCAGCCGTAGAGGCGGACCTCTCGCAACTGTGCGAGGCCGACCAGCGGGGAGAGGTCCGCCACGCCCGTGCCTTCGAGGTAGAGCCGCTGCAACTGCGCGAGGTTGGCCAGCGGGGCGAGATCCGCCACGCCCGTGCAGCCGAGAAGGCAGAGATGCTGCAACTTCGCGAGGCTTGCCAGCATGGCGAGGTCTTTCACGTCCGAATAGCTGAGATCGAGCCCACGCAGGCCGGTGAGCGCGCGGAGCGCCTCGGGATGCCGGCATTTTTCGGCGTGCAGCCAGGTGGGACGGAGGCGCAAGAGCAAGGGTCGGAGCGCGGCGAGGTCGGAGCCGTCGGGGAGATCCAACCTCCGCTCGTGATCGAGCCACGTTTCTCTGCGGAAGGCCGCGTGCCAGTCCGCACGGATGAGGGCGACGAGCCCGGGGCTTTGGTAAAAGTTGAACTCCGCCGCCTCGACCTCGCGCACGGCAGCGCGGAAATCATATTCCTTCCAGCCGAGCCGGCCAAGCCAGCCGAGCAGCCCCACGAGCAACCACACCCATGGCCGAAGCCGCCACCATCGGCGAGGTGGAGAGGCAGGAAGGGCGGCGGGCATCCCTCACGATGCCCCTGCCACGCCGCAGGACGAGGACGAACTGCCAAGGATGGCGCCTTTCGGTCCCGCCGATCGGCGGCTCCGCCCCATGCTGGGATGAGGGCGTGCCTTTGGCCCTCCCGCATTTTTTGATTCCCGCGCGACGGGCAAATGGTGCATTGCATCATTCCGATGCGGATCTTTTCCCCCCTTGAAACCGACTCCTCCGAACGCCGGGTGGCGCTCGTCCCAGCCAGCGTGACGAAGCTCACGGCGCTCGGCGCGCAGGTGGCGGTGGAGGCGGGCATCGGGGCCAGCGTGAATTTTTCCGACGCGGAATATCGCGATGCGGGCGCGGAGATCGTTGCGGATCGCCGGCAGGGTCTGGCGTCTGCGGACATGGTGCTGCGTCTGCGCAAGCCGCCGGTGGCGGACATCGCGGCGCTGCGGCAGGGCTGCATCCATGTGAGCTTTTTGGATCCCTTCACCGACGTGGAGACGGTGCGGGCACTCGCGGCGGCGGGTGTGAGCGCGATCTGCATGGAGATGATTCCGCGCTCGACGATCGCGCAGAAGATGGACGCGCTGAGTTCGCAGGCGAGCCTCGCGGGCTACGTGGCGGTGCTGCTCGGCGCAAACCGGCTCGACCGCATTTTCCCGATGATGATGACGCCCGCCGGGACGATTCCGCCGGCGAAGGTGTTCATCATCGGCGTCGGCGTCGCGGGGTTGCAGGCCATCGCGACAGCGAAGCGGCTCGGCGCGGTGGTGGAGGCGTTCGACACGCGGCCTGCAGTCGAAGAGCAGGTGAAGTCGCTCGGCGGGAAATTTGTGAAAGTGGACCTCGGCGAAATGGGCCAGACCGCGCAGGGCTATGCGAAGGAACTCACGCCGGAGCAACTCGAGAAGCAGCGCGAGGTGATGGAGCAGCGCTGCGCACAGGCGGATCTCGTGATCACGACGGCGCAAGTTTTCGGACGAAAGGCGCCGGTCATCGTGACGACCGCGATGGTGGAAAAGATGAAGCCCGGCGCGATCATCGTGGACATGGCGGTGGAGAGCGGCGGCAACGTCCAGTGCTCGCGGCCGGACGAGGACATCGTGGTGAACGGCGTGAAAATCATCGGCTGGCGGAATCTCGCGGGCCGCGTCCCGCGCGCGGCGAGCGCGATGTATTCGAGCAATCTCGCAAACCTCGTGGATCATTTCTGGGATCGCGCCGCGAAAACCTTCCGCCTCGATCCGGCGAACGAGATTCTCAAGGACTGCCTCGTCACGCACGGCGGCAACATCGTCAACGAACGCCTCCGCACCCTCGCCTCCCCATGAACTCCCTGATGTCCGGCCTCTACGTCTTCGCCCTCTCGGCATTCCTCGGCTACCTCGTGATCTCGCGCGTGCCTCCCCTTCTGCACACGCCGCTCATGTCCGCGACGAATGCCATTTCCGGCATCTCGCTCGTCGGCTCGCTCGTCACGGCGGGCGGAAATCATGGCGTCCTCAGCACCGTGCTCGGCGTCACCGCGGTCATCTGCGCGACGATCAATGTCGTCGGCGGATTCTGGATCACCGAGCGGATGCTCAAGTTTTTCCGGCGCAAGGAAACGCCGGCGGCCAAGGAGAAGGAGTAGCGATGAAGCAACGCCCGACGCCCAACTTCCAACGCCCAACTTCCAAGGTCAGACGTCTTTCTATGGAAGTTGGGCGTTGGGCGTTGGGCGTCGGGCGTTTCTGTTCCGCTTTCCGCCCATGACGCACTACTTCGTCGAGTTCAGCTACCTGTTCGCCTCGGTGTTCTTCATCGTCGGGCTGAAAAGCCTGAGCCATCCCGACACCGCGCGCCGCGGGATGCATCTCGCGGAGATCGGCATGTTGCTCGCGATCATCGGCACGCTGCTGCACAAGGAGATCGTCTCGTACGAGTGGATCATCATCGGTCTCGTCGTCGGCGGAGCGATCGGCGGCATTCTCGCGCAGCGCGTGGCGATGACCGCGCTCCCGCAGCTCACCGCGCTCTCGCACGGCTTCGGCGCGCTCGCGGCCACACTCGTCGGCATCGCCGAATATGCGCGCCACGGTGCGAGTATCGAGAAACCGCAGATGGTCGCTATCGGCATCGAGGTGCTCCTCGGCGCGCTGACAACGACGGGCAGCATTGTCGCCGCCGCAAAATTGCAGGAACTGATGCGCGGCTCACCGATCACTTTCAAAGGCCAGAACTTCGTGAACCTTGGCATCCTCGCCGTGTCACTCATTGCGCTGGTCATTCTCGTCTTCAGTCCCGGCGCTGCGTTCGCCTTTTACCTCATGCTGGCGCTCGCGCTCGTCTTCGGCCTCATGCTCGTGCTGCCGATCGCGGCGGCGGACATGCCGGTCGTCATGTCGCTGCTGAACGCCTACGCCGGACTCGCCGCGACCGCGACGGGCTTTGCGATCAACAACAACGTCCTCATCATCGCGGGCACGCTGAACGGCTTCTCCGGCTTCATCCTCTCCGTGCTCATGTGCCGCGCGATGAACCGCTCGATCACCAACGTCATCTTCGGCGCATTCGGCAGCGCCTCCGGTCCCGCGACCGCAGCTGCCACCGGCGAGGCGCGCGAGATTAACATCGAGGACGCCGCGACGCAGCTCGCCTATGCGCGGCAGGTGATCTTCGTCCCCGGCTACGGCATGGCCACGGCGCAGGCGCAGCACGTCGTGCGCGAACTCGCGAGCGTGCTCGAAGAACGAAACGTGACGGTGAAGTATGCGATCCATCCCGTCGCCGGACGCATGCCCGGCCACATGAATGTGCTGCTCGCCGAAGCCGAT
>JANXZI010000200.1 GCA_025355595.1 Spartobacteria bacterium | reverse complement strand
CGGGCTTGCGGTTCGCTTCCGACCACGCTTGCGCGATGAGCGGCGCGGCGAGCACGAGCACTGAAGGCGTGAGCATCAGCAGCCAGCGGGCGGTGGAAACGGATCGCGGCTGCGGTGGATGTGGATCAGGATCGGGCATGGTCGGGGAGGGCTTCCGTGTGTGCAGCGATACACGGGCGGCGATGGCGTGGCGATTTGCATTTCCGTAGCCGCGCTTGTGAAAGCGCGGGCTGATCCCGGTGTGGAAAGAAAGTGTGCCCGCGCTTTTACAAGCGCGGCTACGGGTTGTGTGCGCCCCTCATCTGCTCGGCATGGTTTCGCGTGTTTCGCGGTTCCATTTTTTTAACGGTTTCGCTTTTGCGTGAAGTGATGCAGCGCGTCGGTGGTGCGGCCTTCTTTTTCCCAGCGGAGAAAATTCGTGATGGCGGTCGTGACGAACTTTTTGGCCTCGCCGACTGCGGCGGGGAGATCGAGTCCGCGGGCGAGCGCGGTGGCGATGGCGGCGCTCGTGGTGCAGCCGGTGCCGTGCGTGTTCACGCCGGGGACGAAGGGCGCGTCGTAGCGGTGCACGGTGCCGTCAGGCAGGACGAGGAGATCGGTGGCGACGGCTTCGCGAAGGTGGCCGCCTTTGATGAGGAATGCGGTGCCATGCTGCGCGGCGAGTTCGCGACCGGCGTCGCGCATCTCGGCGAGCGAGGTGATGGCGCGGCCAGTGAGCGTGCGGACTTCGTCGAGGTTCGGCGTGACGAGGGTGGCGATGGGGAAGAGCAGTTCGCGGTAGCGTGCCACGGCATCAGGCAGGAGCAAGGGATCGCCGCTGGTGGCGACCATCACGGGGTCCACGATGAGCGGGATTTTGGATTCTGAGCAGAGCGAAGCGAGATGGCCGCGGGCGGAGGCGGGGCAGTTTTGAATTTTGAGTCCGCTCAGCGTGTCCACAACGGCGCGGATGATTTCGACCGACCAGAGCATCCCGGTCTTGATCGCGGCGATGGGGAATGCGCCGAAGATCAGGCGGATCTGCTCGGCGACGATCGCGGGCGGGATGGGATGCACGGCGCTCACTTTTCCCGGCACCTCGGCGACGACGCAGGTGATGGCGGTGACGCCGTATCCGCCGAGGGCGCTGATGGTTTTCAGATCGGCCTGCGCGCCCGCGCCCGCGCTGTTGTCGGAGCCGGCGATGGTGAGGACGACGGGGAGCATGGATTGGGATGAACGTCCAACATCCAACGTCCAACGTCCAACATCCAATGAAGGATGCGCGTGCGGTCGGAAGTCCCCACATTGGACGTTGAGCGTTGGACGTTGTTTCCTGCCCGTTCTCCCTCGCGTTGCGGTGGTGCGGGAATACTCTCAGCGCACGATGTCAAATTCCATTGCCGAACTCGAAGGTCTCCGCGTGACGGTGGATCGTGTGACGTTCATGCCGCAGCTCGAAGCGGCGGAGGATCGCCCGTTTCCGTTCGGGTATTTCATCACGATCCACAACGACTCGGCGGAGACGGTGACGATCAAGGGCCGCAAGTGGGTGGTGACCGACGGGCGCGGCGAGACGATCGTCGTCGAGGGAGACGGCGTGGTGGGAAAATTTCCGCGACTCGAACCAGGCGAGAATTTTTCCTACAACAGCTACCACACGATCGGCGCGGACAGCGTGGCGGAGGGCGCATACATCGGCGTTACAGAGGAGGGCGCGCCGGTGCTGGTGCGGATTCCGCCGTTTGAGATGAAGGCGCCGAAGGATCATCCGTGAGCAGCCGCGTCGCTGGCAGCAGACCGCTTTCGGTCGCGATGAAATCCATGTGTTGATCGTGCGGCTCGAGTGGCAGCTCCGGTAGGAGTTGCGAGTCGAAGCAGATGCCAACCTTGCAGGTGTGCGGAGCCAGCCCCGCGAGCAGGCGGTCGTAAAACCCGCCGCCGCGCCCGAGCCGCGCGCCGTCGGCGGTGAATGCGACGCCGGGCACGAGGACGAGGTCGAGCGCCTCGGGCGCGACGGCGTATTCGATTTCCGAACGAGGCTCGCGCACGCCGAACGCGCCGGGCGCAAGCTCATGCAGCGAAGCGACGCGGAAGAGACCGAGTCGGTCTTCGGTGACGCGCGGGTAGGCGAATGCTTTTCCGCCGCCGTTCATCCAGAGCAGTTCCACATCCGGCTCGCGCGGCTGCGGCGCAAAAATCGCGACCGTGCGTGCGCTGCGCCATGCGGCGGACTCGGCGATCGCCGCGCAGAGCCGCGCACTTTTTTCCGCATGCGCATCGAGCGTCGTGCGGAGGATGGCGCTGATGTCCTGGCGGATTTCTGTCTTGGAACGCATGGCGGAAATGGAAGCCGCAATCCGGCGCTTCGGCGAACGAAAGGATTGCACGGGAAACGGAAGGCTTTATCCTCCGCGCCGTGCCCAAACTTTTCCCGCGGAAAGCGAAGCCTCCGAAGGCGAAGATCCAGAAGTCCGCGAACGGCCACCATGATGTCGCGGCGGGCGCGCACAAGGTGGGGCTGAAGCCGAAGAGCGGATGGCGGAAGCGGAATTACCTCACGGGCATCCTGATTCCCTCGCTGTTCCGACGCCGCACGGATCGCGAGGGGACGCCGGAATTTCCAAAGCTGAAGCGCGGCGAGATCGGCGTGACGTGGATCGGGCACGCGTCATTCCTGCTGCAGTTCGGGACGCACAATGTCCTCGTGGATCCGAACTGGGCTCGCTGGCTGAAGGTCGTGAAGCGATTGAAGATGCCCGGCCTGCACCTGCACGAACTGCCGGATATCGATCTCGTGCTCGTGACTCACGCGCACTTTGACCACCTCGACCGCAAGACGCTGCGCAAGGTCGCAGCGGATCAGCCGATCGTCGTGCCGTTCGAGGTAGGAAATCTCGTGCATGACCTCGGCTTCAAGAGCGTCCATGAGCTCGGCTACTGGGAGAGTTTCAAGCTCGGCCCGCTCACGGTGACGCTCACGCCGTGCGCGCATTGGGGCGCGCGCGTGCTGTACGACACGCACCGCGGCTTCGGCGGCTTCATCATCGAGCACGCGGGGCGGACGATTTTCCACTGCGGCGACACGGCGTATTTCGGCGGGTTCAAGCAAATCGCGAAGCGCTTCAAGGTGGACGTGGCGCTGCTGCCCATCGGCGCATACGATCCGCCGAGCGGCCGCGAGGTCCACATGAACCCCGAGGAGGCGCTCCTGGCATTTACCGAGCTTGGCGCAAAGACATTGGTGCCGATGCACTACGGCACCTTCCGCCTGAGCTACGAGCCGATGGAGGAGCCGCTGCGCCGCCTGCTCGCCTGCGCGCGGCACTGCGGGCTGAGCGAGAAAATCGCGGTGATGCTCGAGGGACGGCCCGAGGTTTTTTGAAAGCCGCGCGTCGCAGGCGCTAGCTGGACTGTTTTTTCTTCGCGGTGCTGTTCGGGCGAGTGCCGGGGTTTTTCTTCGGCCCGGTTTTTTTCCCGGTCTCGGAGGTGATTGTTTTGAATGTGAGATAGATCACCAGCTCGCGGCCTTTCGCCTGCATCGCCCCGTCCTTTTTTGCGGCGGCGGATGTCGCGGCACCGGCATTCAGCAGGACGCTGGAGCCGCTCGGCGCCGTGCCTTTGAAATAAATCTCGCGCGCCACGCATGAGAGAATGGTGACCGATTCACCTTCGTGCTGGCCGTGCTTGAAGCGGTCCGTTGCCTTGCCGCTGAATGCGATGTTTCCCTTCTCGGTGAGCGTCGGCGTGATGGACAGCGACACGCCGAGCGGGACTTCCGATCCGCCGGGTGCAGCGACATTCTGCGTGACCTCAATGGTTGCGGACTTGCCGGGGTTCGTGGTCACAATCGGTGAACTCAGGACATCCACGCCCTTCGCTTTCGCGAGCAGCTCTGGTTTTGCGGGAATGTCAGTGCCAGCGGGGACATCGGCGAATTTCGCGGTGATCTGGATGCTGGTGGCACCGGTGCAATTCGCGGTGATGGCGAGCAGTAACGACGCGACGAGCGGACGGAGAAATTTCATGCGCGCGTTCTAGCGTCGCACAGCGGCGAAGCAAGCGGGCGCAACGGAGCGCCGACGAGCCGTCGGCCCCGGCGTGTGTGCAGGAGGCGCATCCCAGCTCACGGCGATTCTGCGAAGGGCTGCCCCGGCTCTGTGTTCACACGCCGGTGTGCCGACGACTCGACGGAGCTACGCTTGCGCGGCTACGCCACCCCGAGGGCCTCGCGCATCTTCGCGAGCTGCGCCTGCTTCTCGGACCAGTCGCGTTCGCGCTGCCGGTGATCCTCGAGCACTTTCGCGGGGACTTTTCCGGCAAAATTTGGATCAGCGAGCTTCGCGCGCACTTTGGCGAGTTCGTCTTCGACCTTTGCGATTTCCTTGCCGATGCGTTCGCGCTCGGCGGCGACATCAATGAGGCCGTCGAGCGGGAGGAAAAGTTCTCCGAGCGGCGTGAGCGCGACGGGCGTGCCTTTTGCGGGCGCGAAGGAGACATTCACCTCGAGCGGTTCGGCGTTGAGCAGGATTTGCATTACGGCGGTCTCGTGCTCGGCGAGCGTGGCGTTTGGCTTCAGGACGAAGCGCACGCGCTGACTGCTCGCGATGTTGAAATCGCGCCGCAGTCCACGTCCGAGATTCACCACTTCGTATTTGGCGTTGGCGAATTGCTCGTCGGTTTCATCGAGCACGAAATACTCGCGCTCTTCCGGCGTGAATGGCTTCGGCCACGGCGCGAACATGATCGTCTCGCCGCCCTGCTTCGCGGGCATGTCCTTCGCAAAGCCCATGCCCTGCCACAGCTCCTCGGTGATGAACGGCACGAACGGATGGAAGAGCCGCAGCGTGTGCGAGAACACGTAGTCCATCACGGCGAGTGTGTTCGCTTTTCGCGCGTCGTCGGTGCCGGTGAGTGTGGCCTTGCTCGCCTCGACGTACCAGTCGCA
>JANXZI010000182.1 GCA_025355595.1 Spartobacteria bacterium | reverse complement strand
ATGATTTCGCTGCCGGAAAATCTGCTCCGCGAGGAGGGAGGGGAAATGGCGAATGACGGCTGACGAGTGAGCGAGTGACGCGGCGGTTGCGTCATTCGTGATTCGTCATCCGTCATCCGTCATTGCCACGCGCAGCGATGAGCTACCACATCGTCAGCATTGATGCGCCGCAGTGCTCGCTCTCGTGCAAGGACGGGCGGCTGACTTGCACGGTGCCGGGCGAGCCGGTGCGCAGCATCCCGCTGGAGGATGTGGCCTCGATCATCATCACGAGTTTCTCCGCGTCGCTGCACAGCCATCTGCTGCTGGAGGCGGCGCGGCATGGTGTGGCGCTGATCATCTGCGAGGAGTTCAAGCCCGCGAGCATCCTGCTCCCGGCGAACCGCAGCACGGACACGCTGCTCACGCGCGCGGTGCTTTCGCTCACGGAGAAAGTGCGCGCGGCGATGTGGCAGAAGACGGTGGATGCAAAGTGCGCGAACCAGCTCGCACTGGCCGCGCACCTTTCCGAGACGCTGAAACCCGGCGGCCCGGAGGATGTGTCGTTGCCCGCGTTGCGCGCTGCGGCGCAGGGAAAGAAGCCGCACAAGGAAGCGGTGTGCGCAAAACTTTTCTGGAACATCACGGGCCGCGCGATGGGCGAGGATGAGTTCACGCGCGACCGGGAGCGCGCAGGGCTGAACGCGCTGCTGAACTACGGCTACGCGGTGCTGCTCTCCACGGTGCTGCAAAAACTTTTCGCCGTGGGGCTCGATCCCACCTTCGGCCTCTCGCACGCGACGCGCGAGCGCAGCACGCCGCTGGCGTATGACATCATGGAGCCGTTCCGCCCGTGCGTGGACTGGCGCGTCTTCCAATGGGCGAGACGATTGCGGATTGGGGATTGCGGATTGCGGAACGGTGAGGCGGCTGTCTCGGAAAATCCGCAATCCGCAATCTGCAATCCGAAATTGGAAGTGACGCGCGAGTTCCGCAAATGGGTCACCGCATTTCCGCTGGTGCGCGTGGAGTGGGGCGAGATGACGCTGAGCGTGGAGGGCGTGATCGAGGGCGTGGTGCGCGGATTCCGCCGCGCGGTGCTCGAAGGGCAGTCGCGATTTTACCGGCCATGGACACCGAGAAATTCAAAATGGGCTGGCTGATCGTCTGCTTCGATCTGCCCGTGGGCACGAAGGAGCAGCGCAAAGTGGCGTCCGGCTTCCGCGAATGGCTTAAGGACGACGGCTACCAGATGCTCCAGTGGAGCGTGTATGCGCGCGCCTGCGTGACCTTCGCGCGGCAGGAGACGCACGTCGAACGCGTGAAGGCAAACCTCCCGCCGGAGGGCAGTGTGCGCGTGCTGTTCGTGACGCGGGCGCAATGGGAACGATCGTTCGTGCTGCACGGCGCACCCGCGAGCGAAGTGCCGCCGGAGGATTTACCGGAGCAGATTCAGCTCTGGTGACGCACGCGCCCGCAGCTTTCCGCAGAGCAAATCGCTGGCTGCAATCAGCCGCTCGTCACCGGCTTGCAGCCAGCGATTCTGCCCCCCCCGGATTTGGACTCAAGGCAAAGCACGCCCGCGCTCAGCGCGCCCCAAGCTTCGCCGCCACATCCTCGAACCAAACGGAGTCCGGCGCGGCGTAGGGGCGGAAGGTCTCCAGCGTGCCAGCCTGCTCGTTGTAGAGCAGCGCCCGGTGCAGGCCGAGCGTGCTCGCCTTTGGCGAATCAATCAGGCTCGCGGAGTCGTTCGCGCTCATCTGGAAGACGATCCGCATTTCAAATTCCGTGAGCGCCTTCCGGCTCATCGCGCGGTTCACGTTGTTGAACGAGTCCACCGTCGCGAGGATGTGGATGCCGAGCGCGCTGCCCTCGGTGATGATCTCATTGAACGCCGCGCCGGGGCTCGCCTCGCCGTCGCCGCCGCCGAAGCTGAAATCATCCTCGTGGCGCAGCTTCTTGAATTTGTGCAGCCCGTGGATGAACACGAACACCGACGGCGCACCCGCGAGCGGAGTCTCGCCGCTGGCGCGCGCTTTCATCTCGGTCGCCAGTTCGCTGATCACGCCGGGGATTTCCAGCGCGGTCGCGACGGTGAGGCCACTTGGGATCGCCAAGGAAAGGCGGTCAAATTGTTCCGCATCCGGCGTGCCCGGCGCCGAACCGTGGATCACGATGAACCGCGCGCTTCCCGCCGGGTGCTGCGCCGCGAGCGCGATGACAGAGAGCATGATCATCGTGAGCGCGGCCTCCTCGCGCTGGCCGACGATGAGCATGTGGTTCCCGCTCTGCCGCTGGAAGGCCGCCTCGGTCGGCCCCTTGATCGAATTCGGCGCGCCAAACCAGCAGCGCGACGCACCCGGCACCGCTGTCGGTTTTGATTCGAGCGCGACCGCCAGCAGATCGTTCTCCTGCACATTTGCAGGCGCATTTCCCTCAAAGACGATCGCGCTGCGGTGCCGGTCGTGGCGTTCGTCGGCGAGCGCGCGGATTTTTTCCAAATACGCGTCGCGCTCCTCGTCGGAAAGCCACACGACTTGGAACGGGCTGTTACCCTCCACCGCGCCCGCGGAGTCATTGTAAATGCCCTCGCCGGGGCGCGAGAGGAGCCGCGGCGCGGAGTTGTTCTCATCCATGATGAGATACGCGTCGGCCTCGTTGCACTGGAGCGCGACGCGGATGACCATCTGCCCCATCGTCGCACGCGCGAGCGTGAACGCACCGCCGAGCGTCTGCGAACCGAGGATTACATGAATGCCGAACGCACGCCCCTGCCGCACGATGCGGTCGAAAAGCAGCGATGCGTTCTGCGCGATCGTATCGTCCTCGACGAAGAACTCCTGGAACTCATCAATGAGCAGCAGCGAGCGCGGCATCGGCTCCGTGCCGCCCGCGCGCTTGTAGCCCGCGACATCCTGCACGTTCAGTTTTCGGAACATGTCGCCGCGGCGTTTCAACTCCTCGTCCACGCGCTGAAGGACGCTGAGCGCAAATTCCCGATCGCTCTCGATCGCCACCACGCGCGCGTGCGGGAGGCGCTTGTTCGCATAACATTTGAATTCCACGCCCTTCTTAAAATCGATCAGGTAGAACTCGACCTGATCCGGCGAACACGCGAGCGCGAGGTTCGTGATGATGACGTGGAAGAGCGTGGACTTTCCCGAGCCCGTCTTGCCCGCGAAGAGCGCGTGCTGCCGCGTGCCCTTGCCGATGGCGAGGTACTGCATCTTCGTCGCGCCCGTGCGTCCGATCGGGATGCGCAGCTCGGTCGTCGTCTCGTTCGTCCACAGTTCGCCGGGCTTCGGCGCGATCTGCTCGAAGGGCACCTGCACCCGGTTCGAGTCCATGCTGTTCTTGCCGATTTTGTGCACGAGACTTTGCGAGAGCGTCGCATCGGGCGGCGCGTCGGGCATGAGCGCAGCGCCGGCCTCCGTCTGCTCGCGGCCCGCGGAAAAGGTCGCGCCGTCCGCGCGCAGGCAGACGCTGCTCCTGCGCAGTTCATCAATCGAAAATCCATCCGGCAACGCCTGCCGCTGATCCCAGTGGATGAGCGTGAAGACTCCGCAGCGGGGACCGCTGATCGCGATGCTCTGGAGCCGCTGCGCCGAGGCCTCGCTGAAGCCGTTCGGAAAATCTGCCACGACGAGAAAGAGATATTTTTCCGCCACGCTGCCGGCCTGCTCGTTGTAGGCGGTGATGTTCGCGTACTCGTTGCGCAAGTACATCTGGATCACTTTTTCGATGTGCGCGTTGATTTCGATGAGGCGCTCGTCGAGCTGCTCTCGTTGCGTCCAGATGCGGCGGTTGATCAGACTTTCC
>JANXZI010000150.1 GCA_025355595.1 Spartobacteria bacterium | reverse complement strand
CGCAGAGCTCCCCTCCACCTCGTCTATTTTCCGAGCAGGTGCTTCGGATTCAGCGCGTGCAGCGCGGGCGGGACGAAGATGCCATCCTTCCGGATCAGTTTTCCATCGAACCAAATCTCGCCGCCGCCGTGTTCGGGCCGCTGGATGCACACGAGATCCCAATGCACTTGCGATTTGTTTCCATTCTCCGTCTGCTCGTAGCACTGGCCCGGTGTGAAGTGAAATGACCCCGCGATTTTCTCGTCGAAAAGTATGTCGCGCATTGCGGAAAGGACATGCGGATTGAAGGCGATGGCAAACTCGCCGATGAACCGCGCGCCCGGATCGCTGTCGAGGATGGCGTTCAGCTTTTCCGTGTTGCTCGATGTGGCCTCGGTGATTTTGCCGTCCTTGAAAGTGAGCTTCACATTGTCGAACGCGACGCCCTGGTAAATCGTCGGCGCATTATAGCTCACCTGCCCCTGCACGCTGTCCTTCACCGGCGCGGTGAAGACCTCGCCGTCAGGAATATTGTGCGTCCCGCCGCACGGGATCGCCGCGATGCCCTTGATGCTGAATCGCAGATCCGTTCCCGGCCCCTTGATGTGGACTTGGTCCGTCTTCATCATCAGCGCCGCGAGCGCCTTCATGCCCGGCTGCATCCGCGCATAGTCGAGCGTGCAGACGCGGAAATAGAAATCCTCAAACGCCTCCGTGCTCATCCCCGCGAGCTGCGCCATCCCGGGGGTCGGCCAGCGGAGCACGCACCACTTCGTCTTCTTCACACGCCAGTCGAGCACGGCCTTCATTTTTTTCGAGACGAGCTTCATCTGCTCCGGCGGTACGTCGGAGCTTTCGGTCGCATTCGCACCGCCGCGGAATGCGATGTAGGCGTGCATCTTTTTCATCTGGGCGAGCTGGATGCCTGCGGCGATTTCGAGCCCCTCATCCACCGCACCGAGCGCCATCTCACGGCTCACGCGCCCGTGGTGGATTTGCACAAACGGAACCGCGCCGACTGCTCGCACCGCACGCACGAGCGCGACGGTCATCTCGTCCGGCACATCGAACATGTCGCACAGCACGCGCTCGCCGCGCTTCAGTGAGACGGAAAATGAGACGAGATTTTTTGCGAGGAGATCAAAGCGGGGATCGTTCATGGCGCGCGACCGTAGCCGTCTCCCCCGCCCTGCCAAACAAACTTTCGGCGCATTCCCGATTCCTGACTTCAGATTCCCAAAATCGGAGTCTGCGCCCGAATTCCGTTGGAGAACGGGAGCGCACGCTTCCAGCGTGCCGGTTCGCGCATCCTGCGCGAACCATCGGGCAGGGCGGCGCGCAGAATCGTTGAGCAGGCTCCTTCCGCAAGCCGTGTGTCCGGCAAGGCTGCCGGACACTGCACGCTGGAAGCGTGCGCTCCCGGTGTCCTTCGTGCTTGCCGGATGATCAGCGACACGCCGAGTGCGCGCAATTTTCGCCTCGCGCCACAGCGCAATCTCCGCGAAGCACAGCACATGAGCTTGGAAAAGTTGAAACCCGTCGCGGAACTCGCGGAGATTTCTGCGCAGTTCGCCGCGCGCGGAAGGAAGCTCGTCTTCACGAACGGCTGCTTCGACCTCCTGCATCCCGGACATGTCCGCTACCTCCAGCAGGCACGCGCACTCGGCGACGCGCTGCTCGTCGCACTGAACGGCGATGTGAGCGTCCGCGCACTGAAAGGCCCGACACGCCCCGTGAACTCCGAACTTGATCGCGCCGAGGTCCTCGCCGCGCTCGCGTGCGTGGACTACGTCACGATTTTCCACACCGAGCGCATCACCGATCTCGCACGCACCATCCGCCCGCAGATTTACGCGAAGGGCGGCGACTACACGATCGAATCACTCGACCCCGGCGAGCGCGGCGCATTGCAGGAAGTTGGCGCGGAAATCCGCATCCTTCCGCTCGTGCCTGGCAAATCCACGACCAGCATCCTCGAAAAATGGCCGCGCTGAAACTCGGTGTCCTCGGCTCGAGCAAAGGCTCCAACTTCCGCGCCATCGCCGACGCCGTCGCGCGCGGCGACATCAACGCCGACATACGCATCGTGATCTCCGACTTCGAGGACGCGGGCATTCTCACCCTCGCCCGAGAGCGCGGCATCCGCGCGGAGTTTGTGCATCCGGGAAAATTCCGCACGAAGATGGAACCCGAGCGCGAACAGCACCTCGCGCAGTTGCTCCGAGACGCAGAAGTCGAACTTGTCGTTCTTGCCGGCTACATGCGCATGGTGAAGGCACCGCTGCTCGAAGCATTCCCGCAGCGCATCATCAATATCCACCCCTCGCTGCTCCCCGCCTTCCCCGGCCTCACAGCGTGGAAGCAGGCCGTGGCCGCGCGCGCCAGCAAGAGCGGCTGCACCGTTCACTACGTGGACTCCGGCATGGACACCGGCGAAATCATTGCCCGCGCTGAAGTGCCCGTGCTCGCGAACGACTCAGCAGAATCGCTCCACGCGCGCATCCAATCCGCCGAGCACAAGCTCTATCCGGCGGTGATTTCGCAGCTCGCGTCGCGGTTTTCGCGCTAAACTTCGGAACCGACGTTGCAAAAGATCGCGCGCGTGTTTTTCTCGCCGCGCTACATGGCTGCCTTCCGACTTTTCGATCTGAATCCCGAGCAGGAGCGTGCGGTGCGGACCACCGAGGGCTCGCTGCTGATCCTCGCCGGCGCGGGCAGCGGCAAGACGCGCGTGATCACGGCGCGCGCCGCCTTCCTCATCTCGCGGGGAGTCGCGCCGGAGAACATTCTCGCCGTCACTTTCACGAACAAGGCGGCGAAGGAAATGCGCGAGCGCCTCGCGACGATGATCGATCCCGAC
>JANXZI010000122.1 GCA_025355595.1 Spartobacteria bacterium | reverse complement strand
TCCCCCAGAACATCGCGATGTCGAACGTGACCCGCCACGGTCTGATCTTCATGAAGCCGCGCACCTCCTCGGTGGATAGCACGCGCTCCTTGCGCTCCACCGGCACGAACGACGTCATCGCGTCGAATCCGGGCTCAGTGTCGGGTTGCATGAATGTCGGTGAATTTCTTGGATCCGTCGTCCCAGCGCGCCGCATCTTCTGTGGTGAACGGCCGGCCTTCGGCCGTGGCCAAGGTGAACCCAACTTTCTGGAGGAAGGTGATCAAGTCAAGGGGGGCACTGCCTGCGCGGCGCAGGCCGTACGGCCAGAACTCGACGAACAGTTGCACCGCCGGATTTTCAGCGAGGAGGCGGGTTGCGCCGCGCAGCGCCTCGAGTTCCCAGCCCTGCACGTCGAGCTTCACAAAATCCACGCGTTCGCCGGCGAGAGCGTCATCGAGCGTGACGACATCCACGGGAATCGCGCCCGCCTCGGCGGGATCGGCGCACAGGCGGTTGTCGCCGCTGTTCAGGCCGAAGCCTTTCAGCGCGAGCCGCGCAGACTTCGCGCCGAGCGCGCTCGGGATCGGGGTCACATTTTTGACGCCGTTGCGTTCCAGATTTTTCACCAGCGCCGCGTGCAGCGCTGGGTCCGGCTCAAAGGCAAACACCTTGCCCTCCGGGCCGACGAGCTTCGAGAGTTGGAGTGTGAAGATGCCGAGGTTGGCGCCGGCCTCGACGACGCGCATCCCGGGCTTGATGTGTTTCGCAAAAAACGTGCGCCCGTCGCCGCCCATCCAGCCGAATTTTTGCAGGACGAGATAGACGAGCCGATCGAACGACGATGCCTCAAACCGCGCGCCGCCGACGCGGACGCTGCGACGCCACACGGCTGATCGGTTGATGGCGGCAAGCAGGCCCATTTACGTGAAGCGAAGTTTGCGCGCGGCGAAGAGCACCATGCGCAGGAGCAGCCAGCCGTGCCGCCAGCGGTTGATATTCGTGCTGCCGTACGTGCGGTCGCGGTAGCGCACGGGAATGTCGGCGATTTTCAGGTGCAGCTTGTCCGCGCCGAAGAGCAGGTCGAAGTCGCCGAATGGATCGAAGTCGCCGAAGAATGCGCGGTTCTTCGCGATGTGATCGTAGTCGGTGCGGAAGAGCACCTTCGTGCCGCAGAGCGTGTCCTTGATCGGCTGGAGCAGCAGCCAGGTGAAAATCATGCTGAAGGTTTTGTTTGCGAGCAGATTCAGGAACTGCATGGCCTCCGTCTCCATCGGGTACACGAGCCGCACGCCGTTCGCGAACTCGCCGTGGCGCGAGGCGACGGCGTCGTAAAATTTCGGCAGCTCCTCGGGCGGGACGGTGAGGTCCGCATCGAGAATCATGAGGATGTCGCCCGTGCTCGCCGCGAATCCCTCGCGCACGGCGTTGCCTTTTCCCTTCCCGGTCTGCTTGAGGATTTTCAGATTCCGCCCGTGGTTCGTCGCGGCGATGGCCTGGATTTTTTCCCAAGTGTCGTCGGTGGAATTTCCCTCGATGAGCACGATCTCCGTGCCGAGCCCCATCTCCGGCGTGCGCCGCAGGATCGCCTCGATGTTGCCCGATTCATTCCGCGCGGGGACGACGACGGAGACGGTGTACTCGCGCTCGCGCTTCTGCGGCGGGCGCGGGCGCGCGACGCAAAAGCAAGTGAGGCAAAACCACGGGAGCAGCGGCGCGAGGAAGCGGTTGAAGAGCGGGCCGAGCACCGGGACATCGAACGGCAGAAGGATGCGCGGCTGCACTTCGAGCTGCTGCCATCCGGCGAGGTCGAGCATGTTCGCGATATCGGCGAGGCTCAGCCGGTTGCTCGGCGTCGTGCGCCCGCGCAGACCGAGCCACTTGGCGACGGTGAGGATCGGGGTCCACAGCGAGCTGTAAAAATTCAGGATGAGCCGCGTGCCGGGGTGCGAGAAGCGCAACGCCTCATCGAACAGCCGCTGCACGTCGGCGGCGAGATTCACGGTCTCGGAAATGATGATGTAGTCGAACGTGCCCTGGAGCGAGAGCGACTCCCCGGCTTGCTCGAAGAAGCGCCCGTGCGGCACCCGCGCCCGCGCCTTTTCGAGATGCTTCGCCGAAAGATCCACGCCGGTCACGGTGCGGCCGGGGAGCTGCGCGAGCAGGCTGCCGTCTCCGCAGCCGATTTCGAGCACGGTCGCGTCCTGCGGAATCATCTGCGCGTAGTATCGCGCCAGCAGTTCGTGGAAGCGCCGGCTCGATCCGGTCTTCTTGTCGCATTCCGCGTCGTAAAAATCCCGCGTGCGTTCGAGCTGCACGCGGGTCAGCTCGGGGATGGTGGTGAGATCAAGCGGCATTTTTTTCGAGGACTACGAGCAGGCGCGTGGAGAAAAGTCCCGGCAGCGGGCGGAAGACCGCGTCGAAGAATCTGAACATGGGCAGAAAAATCCGCGGATAAAGCTGCGGCCCGCCGAAGCCACCGGACGCGACGTAGCCGAGCGCGGGCTGACGCTCGGTGCGCAAAATTTTCCAGCCGTCGAGCGAACCCAGTCTTTCTCCGCGGACGAAGATGCGGTGCGCATTCCCCTGCGCGGCGTAGTAGCCGTGGTTCGCGGCTGTGAAATCCGCGGGCGCATCCCACGCGATGGGATCGCGCAGCCCGAGCGGCTCGTGGTGAAATGCACCGTAGATAAAGCGCCCGACGAGCCCCA
>JANXZI010000070.1 GCA_025355595.1 Spartobacteria bacterium | reverse complement strand
TTTCTCGAACTCCCGGAACGTGTCCACAAAACCGGCGTCGATCAGCGCGCCGAAGCCCGTGCGCTCCTCGATCGTGAAGCCGTGGTTGCGCACGTTGTCCTTTGGCCGCGCGAGATCGATCTCCGTGTGCGCCACGTTCAGATCGCCGCAGAAAATCACGGGCTTCCTTTTTTCCAACGCGCGCAGATACGCGAGAAAATCGCGGTCCCACTGCTGCCGGTAGTCGAGCCGCGTCAACTCGCGCTGCGAATTCGGCACATACACATTCACGAGGAAAAAATCCGCAAACTCCGCCGTGAGCACGCGCCCCTCGCGGTCGTGCTCCGTTTTCCCGATGCCCTGCGCGACCGAAAGCGGCGCGTGCCGGCTGAGAATGAGCGTCCCCGAGTAGCCTTTCTTCTCCGCGGAATTCCAGTGCGCCTCGTAGCCGTCCAGCCACTGCACTTCCACGACCTCCGGCGAGGCCTTCGTCTCCTGCACGCACACGATGTCCGCATTCTCCGCCTCCATGAAATCGAGGAAGCCTTTCTTCAGCGCCGCGCGGATGCCATTCACGTTCCAGGAGATCAATTTCATGTGCGGCGAGGACAGCGGAGTGCGCGGGGAAGATCAACTGCGGGCCTCACGGTCTGTGAGCGCTCCACTCCAGCGCCCTGCGTTCCACATCCTTCACGAAGACGTCTTTTCCTTCGATGTAGTTTTCGACATCGCCCCGGCACGACTCGGCCAGACGGAGTTTCAGCGCGCCGTACTCGCGGGCAGTCCCAGGGTGTTGGCGGAGGTAATCCCGGAAAGCCAGATGTCGGGCCAGATGCGGAGAGCCAGCGGCAAACGCGTGGACCTGATGCGTCCTCACTCCTGCGCCGCTGTCTTTCCGAAAATACCTGCGGCCCGGTATTCCAAACTCGCCCATCGCCTCGTAGCCGAGGCGTTCCATTTCTCTGCAATGGGCATCGAGTGCTTCGAGGCTCACGGCCTCGGCCATGAGGTCTATAATCGGCTTCGCGTGGAGGCCGGGAATGGCGGTGCTGCCGATGTGGTGCAATGCGACCAACGCCGAGCCGAGCGCGCTTTTGATTCGCACGGCTTCCTGCTCGAAGTCGCCCTTCCACGATTCGCGATGCGGCTCAATGACAAGTTTGAAGGACATGGCGAGGGATTCATCGCAGGCTCCGCATCTACACAAAAGAAAAACGCCCCGGCGTTTCCACCGGGGCGTTTTGAATTGGGAATTTGGATTCCTAGCAGTGCTTAGTAGCGCTGGTAGTCGCGGCGTCCGCCGCCGCCGCCGCCGCCGCCGCCGCCGCCGTAGGAGCGGCGCTGTCCGCCACCACCACCACCGCCGCCGCCGCCGCCGCCTGCCGGGCGATCTTCGCGCGGACGGGCTTCGTTGACGGTGAGGGCGCGTCCGCCGATCTGCTTGCCATTGAACATCTCGACGGCCTTCTTGGCTTCCTCGGGAGTGCCCATGGTGACGAAGGCGAAACCGCGGGATTTGCCGGTCATGCGATCTTGCATGAGGGCGGCTTCCGTGACGGTTCCGGCTTGCTTGAAGAGGTCTTCAAGTTCGATTTCGAGGGTCTCAAAGGAGAGATTGCCCACGTATAGTTTGCTGTTTGACATGTGTTTGTTTCTGCAACTTGCGGAGCTAATCTGCGGCTGTTTCCGATGATCGGATTTCAAACTGCCACTGAGAAGCCCTGCGATTATCACCGCACTGCAAACACAACTAGCAATCTACCAACGCCCAAAGGGGCTCTGAACTTGCGAGGCGGATAAGAGACGCTATTTTCGGGAACGCAAGGGGTTTCTTTTTCCGAATCGAATAATCGGGCCGGAAGCCGAGCGGATTTCCGGCGGACAAAATGGGCGTGGGTGCTCGGAGCGGTGAGCAGGCGTGCCCGGTGTTTGGGGAGCGTTCCTTTGCGCCGCCGCCACGGTGCCGCGAAAGAAACTTTGACTATTCGCCGCGAACTTTCGTCAATGGCGGGGAAGACCGGTGGCACGCCTGCCGGGAAGATTCAAAAACAACACACCACAAAGACAACCCAGATGAAACTCACACACCTGTTCAGCCTGCTCGCCGCGTTCGCCATCGCCGTCCCCGCATTTGCGGAGGAGGACACGCCGCTCGGCAAGGAGATGGAAAAAATCGGCAAGAACCTGAAGGCCGTCAACCGCGACATCGCCGATGCGTCGAAGAAGGCCGATAACGTAAAGAAAGTGGCCGAGGCAAAGGAAGCCTGCGCCGCGGCCTCGAAATTCGAGCCCGCCAAGACCAAGGAAGTGCCCGCCGCGGAAAAGGCGAAATTCCTCGAAGGCTACAAGGCCTCGATGGTGGAGATGGGCAAGGGTCTCGACGCGCTGAAGGCGGCGCTCGAAGCCGGCAAGACGGACGAGGCGAAGGCGGCCCTGGACAAACTCAACGCGGGAAAAAAGGAAGGCCACAAGAAGTACAAGGCCGACTAGTTCTCACCGGAGGCTGAACGCCCAGACGGTTTACGCAGAGGGGCGGTGCGCAGGTCGTGCCGCCCCTCTTGCATCCCGGCACTTCCCGCACACATTCCAGGCATGACGCGCAACGAACTGCTCGATCTTTATTTCATGGATGCACGGGCGAAGCTGATCGATCTCGCGGCGTTCCTCGACCGCGTGGACCGCGGCACGGGTGAGGCGGATTTCCGGCTGGCGGCATTCCGTGAGGCGCTGAAAAATCTCGGCGGTTTGCAGCCGACGCGTGCGCGCGATGTGCTGCTCTCACTGAGCGATCCGACGGCCGAGCCCATCGAAAAATCGCCAGGCAAGGGCGCAGTCGGGGCGTGGCGGAAAGTTGAGAGTGAGTGTTGAGGGTTGAGAGGCCGCCACCTTCCCGCGATGATGCGCGCTCCGCGCGTGTGCTGATTCTCCAACTCTCAACTCTCTACCCTCAACTCTCAACTTCTCCCCCCGCATGCGCTACATCGAACCACACGGGCACATGGTCTCGCGGACGACGGACGACTATCAGGCGATGGTCACGGCGGGCTGTGCGGCGGTGTGTGAGCCGGCGTTTTGGGCGGGCTTTGACCGCAGCGGCGTGCAGGGATTTTACGATTACTTCTGCCAGCTCACGGACTACGAGCCGAAGCGCGCGGCGAAATTCGGGCTGCCGCACTATTGCTGGCTGTGCATCAATCCGAAGGAGTCGGAGGACATGAAGCTCGCGGATGAGGTGCTCTCGATCATCCCGGAATTTCTCGCGCGGCCCAACGTGCTCGGCATCGGCGAAATCGGGCTGAACAAGAACACGCGCAACGAGCTGAAAATCCTCGAACGCCATGTGGATCTCGCGGCGAAGCACGGGCAGATGATCCTCGTCCACACGCCGCACCTCGAGGACAAGCTAAAAGGGACGCGGCTGATCTTGGATGTGATCAAAGGCGACCAGCGAATCGCGCCGGAGCGTGTGATCATCGATCACGTCGAGGAGCACACGGCGAAGATGGTGCTCGATACCGGGATGTGGGCCGGCATGACGCTCTACCCGGAGAGCAAGTGTACGCCGGCACGCGCGATTGATATTTTGGAAAACTACGGCAGCGAGCGCATCTGGATGAACAGCGCGTGTGATTGGGGCATCAGCGTCCCGCTCGCGGTGCCGCGGACGATTCTGGAGATGCGCAAGCGTGGCTGGAGCGCGGAGCGCGCGGATGCGGTGGCGTTTGGCAATCCGCGGCAATTCATGTCGCAAAACCCGCGCTTCCAGATCTGATGACACTTGGCACTTGGCAGCGCGCTGCTCCGGGATATTTTTGCGCAGTGATTCACCGACCTCTGCCTGCGGTTCTCTGCGTGTGCATTTCCGCGCTGTGTGCGGTTGCGCAGAACCCGCCGCCGCGCCCGGCGGTCATCGCGTATCCCAAGGCTGCTGCGGCTGGCGCCCGCAATCCGCTCACCGGCGCACCTGCGGATGCGCTCGCGCTGGCACCGGTACCTGCGCCGGCACTGGCCCCCGCGGCAAAGGCCGCCACGCCGGATCCCGGCCTCCAGCCGAGCTGGGAGACCCAGAAGCTTGCGCGGAATTACATCTTCGCAATCCCCCCGCCGCGCGGCCAGATCACGGACCGGAATGGCGTGCCGCTCGCGCAGTCGCGCATGGGCTACAATCTCGCGATCAATTTCCCCGTGCCGCCGCGTTTCAACGACGAGGAGGCCTCGCGCTTCATCGCCGAGCATGTGCAGCAGGCGCAGCAGATCACCGGGCGGGCCATCACGGTGGACCCGGCAAAGGCCCTGCGGCAGTACCAGGAACGCGCGGTGATGCCGATGGTGATCGCGCAGGATCTGAAGGTCACCGAACTGGAAAGGCTCAAGCGCAGCCAGTCCCCTGGGCTCATGACGATCCCCGTCTATCTGCGCACGTATCCGCAAGGTGCGCTTGCGGCGCATGTGCTCGGATTCGTGGGCCGGCAGGGCGGTTTCCAGAGCGGGGAAATCGAAAACAACGAACTGCTCTGGCCGGAATTCGAAGGGCGCGACGGCATCGAAAAATCCTTCAATACGCAGCTCACCGGCAAGCTCGGCGTGATGCAGGTGTCCTTCGACGCGAAAGGCCTGAAGTCCACGGAAAAAGTCACGCTCCCTCCGCGGCCGGGGCAGAATGTGGTGCTCTCGCTCGACCTGAAGATCCAGCAGATCGTCGAGAGGGAACTGATTCGCGCGAAGCGTCCGTGCGCGATGGTCGTGATGGATCCGAAGACCGGCGAGATCCTCGCGATGGCCTCCGAGCCCGCGTTTGATCCGAACATTTACATCCCGACTGTCTCCTCCGAGGTGATGGACAAGCTCACGAAAGATCCCTTCAACCCGCTCTTCCCGCGCGCCTACCGCGCCGCCTATCCGCCGGGCTCGATTTTCAAAATCATCACCGGCCTCGCCGCGCTGAACGACGGCTACGTGGATCCGAGCGACGAATTCGGCGGGGAGGCCGCCATTAAGATTGGCAAGACCACATTCCGGAACTGGAAACACAGCGATGTCGGCCCGCTCAATTTCACGGCGGCGCTCATCCAGTCGTGCAACACGTACTTTTACAAGATGGGCCTCAAGTCCGGCTACCGCCCGATCCTCGATTACGGGAGCCGCCTCGGCCTCGGCGCGAAGACGGGCATCCCGCTCAGCTCCGAGGAACCGGGGAATCTGATGACGCCCGAGTACATGCAAAAGCACCACGGTCGCGGCATCATGCCCGGCGACATCGCGAACATGAGCATCGGTCAGGGCGACACGCTCGTGACTCCCGTGCAGATGGCCTCGGCGATGTGCGCGATTGCGAATGGCGGCACCGTCTTCCAGCCGCGGCTCGTGCTCCAGGTGCAGGACCTCGATGGGCGCATCACCTTCGGCTACGACACCCGCGTGCGCAGCCAGATTGACATCCACCGCGACACGATGAAGGCGCTGCGAGCCGGCCTCGACGGCGTCGTGAACAGCGGCGGCGGCACCGCGGGCCGCGCGGGTGTCCCCGGCTTCAAGGTCGTGGGCAAGACCGGCACCGCGCAATGGGGCCCGAAGAAAAGGGAGAAGGTCGCCGCGTGGTTTGTCGGCTTCGCGCCGCTCGATAAGCCGCAGTTCGCATTCGCCGTCCTCTACGAGGGAAAACCCGGCGACAACGACGTTCACGGCGGCACCTACGCCGCCCCGATCGCGGGCCGCGTGCTCAAGGAAATCCTGAAAGTGGAGCCGAAGGACGAGAAGAAGGGCGGCCTCAAGAAAAAGCGCGTCGATCCCGACGCCGAGTAGGGGATGGATTCCGCGCAGGCGTGCCGTCAGTGCGGACCTGAGCGCGACCACATGGCGCGTCAAATCTACCGCTTCCGCAGCAGGCAGCGCGAGGGCGCGCCGTCACCGTTCTGGAATTTGATCGGCAGACAATTCAGGTCGTAATTGCCCGGCCTGATCTTCGCGAGGTCGAGCCCCTCGATGATCCACACTTCCGCACCGAGCAGAATATGGTGCGTCTCGATCCCGTCCTTGTAAAATCCGCCGACGCTCAGGTAATCCACGCCCACGGTTTGCACGCCTGCGTCCACGATCACCTGCGCCGCCTCCTTCGAGATATAGACGAAATCCTTGTCGAACTCCGCCTTCTTCCAGCTCACCGACGAGTTGCGCGTCTTGAAAATGATCCGCTCGCCTTTGCGCAGCTTCAGCTTCTTCAACTCCGCCGGCTTGATGGCCACGCGGTCCTTGATCTCGACGACGCGTGCCGGGCCAATCACCGCGTCCCACGGCAGATCGTCCATCGTCTTTGCGCCGTGGAGAAAATGCAGCGGCGCATCCATGTGCGTCCCAGTGTGCGAATTGAAATTGATCGCCGACACATTGCACACATCCCCCTTCGCCGTGCCGAGGTGCATCGTGATCGAGGTCGGCGGTCCGCCCGGCCAGCCGTGCATGCCGTTGTGGAGGGGGATGGAGACGTCGATCCAGGGATTTTTGCTCATGGTGAAAGTGGGAGTCGGGATGAAGTTCTAAAAAATCGGCGGAGCGCGCTGCTGTCTCCTCTTATTCCTAATCTTATTCTTATTCTTATTCTGCAAGCGGCGCGCGCAGCGGTTTCAAGGGAGGAATAAGAATTAGATTAAGAATAAGAATCAAACCCGGAAATCAGCCCCGCTTTGCGCGCAAATCGGATCGCATCGGCCTGCTCAAAACTGGATCACATTTTTGATCCCCTCAGCCTTGCCGATGAGCAGCTCGCGGTGCGCGTCAATCGTGTGCCGCCCGGTGATCAGCGACGCGACCGCCTTCGGCCACCGCTTCTTGAATTCGCCGAGATCGTGAATCGCATCGAGGAACGCCTGCGGGCTCGCGTTCACCGTGCCGATGAGCGCGTGGTTTTTCAGCGTGATGTTGCGGATGATCGTGTCGGCAAAGACGGGGATCCGCGGCTTTTCCGCCGGGATGCCCGTGAAGATGAACACCCCATTGATGCCGAGCACGCGGGCCAGCTCGAACGACACGTCGCCCTCGCCCACGGCCTCGTACACGAGATCAATGTTGCCGACTTTCTTCGCGAGATCGTCCACGGAGACTTCCAGCGTAGAAATGTATTCCGCGCCGATCTGCTCCGCGATGTCCGCCTTGAAGTTCGGCTTCTTCGAGCGCGAGTAGATGAACACGCGGAAGCCCTCGATGAGCAGCTTCATCGCGCCGAGCAGTCCGATCGGCCCCGCGCCGAGCACGACCGCATTGCGTCCGTAGCCGCGGCCTTTGCCATCACGGTTATAGTATTCCCAGCCGGGCACGCGCTTCTGCACCTGCCACGCCTGTGCGAGACCTTTCTCCGCGATCGTGAGCGGCTCGGCCATCACCGCGAGGTCCCGCAATTCGTTCGGCACAGGCGTGAGGTAAGCCTCCTCCTCGACAAACTGCTCGGTCATATAGCCGTGAAGCTGATTGATGCCGCGCTCCTTGAACGTCCATGTGAAACAGAAATCCTGCCGCCCCTCGCGGCACGGCGTGCAATTCGGATCCGGGCACGGGCGCCGCACGCTTGGCACGACGAGATCACCCACCTCGAAATTTTTCACACCCGCCCCGACCTCCGTGACTTCGCCGAGACACTCATGCCCGAGCACGAGGTACTCGCAGCCCTTCGGCCCGTGCCCGTAGGCAAAGGTGCAAATCTCGCGGTCCGTCCCGCAGATGCCGACTTCCAGCGTGCGAATTTTCAGCTCATTCGGCGCAGTGATCTTCGGCTCGGGATGGGCGACCATGCGCAGTTCCTTTTTTTCAGGAACGACGCCGACGCCCTTCATGGTGTTCGTGCTCATGTATCTTTGGAGAATGGTGGAAAAAATCACGCCCGGCGCGGTTTCACACCGGCACGAGCGGTCGCGCACCATACCGCCCGCGCCTCACGTGAGAACAAATTTTTTCCGCAACGCTGCGAGTGCAAAAACAGGCGCTGACGGAAGCCCACGTCCGCGCTCTTCCGAGCGCGCCGACAATTTGATTCGCGCCTCGTCGCCGGGCTTTGCGGTTGACTCGCATTTCCGCGGCAACTTCCCTCACGGCCCGCTCCCCACAAAATCCCGTCCCAAGTGCAAAAAGAACCCTTTGGAAAAACAGCCGCCGGCGAACCGGTGGACGCCTTCATCCTCACGAACCGCCGCGGCCTCCGCGCAAAGCTCACGAACTGGGGCGCGTGCCTCGTCGAGATGCACACGCCGGATCGCAGCGGCACGCTCGCGGACATCACGCTCGGCTTCGACGCGCTCGCTCCGTACCTCGTGAAGCATCCGCATTTCGGAGTCACGACGGGACGCTTCGCAAACCGCATCGCGCTCGGGAAATTCACTCTCGACGGCGTGACACATCAGCTCGCGATCAACAATGGCCCGAACCATCTCCACGGCGGCCCGACGGGATTCCACGCGCGCGTGTGGATGGCCGAACCGCTCGCTGCTGGAAACGGCGTGCGCTTTTCCTACGTGAGCCCCGACGGCGAGGAAGGCTTCCCCGGCACGCTCACTGTCGTCGTGACCTACACGCTCACGGACGACGACGAACTGCGGCTCGACTACGAGGCGACGACCGACAAGCCGACCGTGCTCAATCTCACGAATCACGCGTACTGGAATCTCGCCGGTGCGTGCGAAGGCGACGTGCTCGGCACCGAGATCACACTGCACGCCGGCCGCTACATCCCCGTGGATGCTGTGGGAATTCCGAGCGGTGAGATCGCCGCGGTCGCCGGTGGCCCGATGGATTTCAAAAACGCGAAGACGCTCGCGAAAGACTTTGCGCAACTGACCGGAACACCGGGGGGCTACGACCACTGCTACGTGATCGATCGTGCGAGCCCCGGTACACTCACGCTCGCTGGCGAGGCATACGAGCCGCGTAGCGGACGCGTGCTGAAGGTCTCGACGACCGAGCCGGGCATCCAGCTCTACACGGGAAATTTCCTCGACGGCTCCGTGATCGGAAAAGGCGGGAAGGCGTGCAAAAAGAATTACGGTTTCTGCCTCGAGACTCAGCACTATCCCGATTCGCCGAATCAGCCAAACTTTCCGAGCACCGTGCTGCGCCTCGGAGAAAAATTCCGCAGCACGACGGTGCATCATTTTTCCAATCGCTGAGAAACTTAGCGACGGGTCGCACACTTTCCAGTAGCGCGAGGCTGAGGGCCAAAGGCCCGGAGACATGCCAGCCCAGGGCAGCGGCAGCGCCCTGGGTATTTAGGACAAAGAGAACAAAGCCCTGAAGGGGCGTCACATTTTGCCCCGTACCTTCAGGGCTTTTTTGTGTTGCGGCCAAACCCAGGGCGTTGCCCTGGGCTGGCATATTGAGCGCCGTTGGCGCGCAGTTTTCATCCCACTTAGAGTGCATGAAAGTCTCGCGGCGTGAGCGGAAGCTCAAGGCCGCGCCCTTCCGGGCACGCCTACGATCACTGGCGCGCGCTCACACCAGCACGCGCTCGGGCGCGACGACGGGGCGGCGCTGCGTGAGCCGGCGGATGAGCCGATCCCAATGCTCCTGCCCGGCGATGATCTCGATCTCCACGCGGAGATAGTAAATCGGCACCTCGGGTTTCTCAGCGTCGCCGATGCGCGTGGGAAAACGCACGGCGTCCTTTTCCGTCGTGACGATGAAATCCGCATCCCGCCGCGCGCAGCGGGCGACGAAATCCTCCAGCTCCTTGCCGCGGAAGCGGTGGTGATCGGCGAAGCGCGTCGTGATTTCGATTTTCGCGCCGAGATCGCGCAGCGTGCCCTCGAAGCTCTCGGGGCGCGCGATGCCGCTGAGCACGCCGAGGTATTTGTCGCGCAGATCGGAGAGCGGCCGCGTGTCGGCGGGGTCGTAGAGATTTTGCAGGCGCACGGGCTGGTGGACGCACTCGACGATGTCGGCGGTGCGGTTGTATTGGCGGATGCGCTGGATGAGCGCGCGGCTCTCGCCCCGCACGGCTTTCGTGATGAGGATCAGATTAGCGCGGCGCAGATTCGGCGGCGGCTCGCGCAATGTGCCGCGCGGGAGGAGGAACTCGTTTCCAAACGGCGCCTGGCGATCGATCAGGCAGATGTCGAGGCGGTGCTCGATGTCGAGATACTGCATGCCGTCGTCGAGGATGAGGATGTCGGCCTTGAATTCCGAAACGGCGATCGAACCCGCACGCGCGCGATTTTTGTGAACGAGCACGGGCACATCGCCGAGGCTGCGCGCGAGCATGTAGGGCTCGTCGCCAGCCCATGCGGAATCGAGCAGCAGTTTTTTTCCGTCATGCACGACGCGGGGTTTGAACTTGCCGAAAAATTTCCGCCGCAGTCCCCGCAGCACGGGGAGCTTCCGGTTTTTGTAGCCGCGGCTGAGGATCGCGACATTGCGCCCGCCGTCCTTCAGTTCGCGCGCGAGGCGCTCGACGACGGGCGTCTTGCCCGTGCCGCCGACGGTGAGATTCCCGACACTGACGACCATGACGCCGAGCTGCCGACCTTTGCGGATCCGCATGCGGCAGAGCCAAAGCCGGAGCTGCACGCCGCCACGAAAGAGCCACGACAGCGCGTAGAGCAGCCAGCGCAGGAGCAGCGCGCGCTTGCCGAACCTGCGCTCGAGAATGACGTCGGTCCCGAATTGCTCCAAGCGATCGAGTGAATCACGGAATGACATCGGCGGGAACCGCTGGTCGTGTGCCTTCGTTGTCCGCGCTGGTCACCACGATGCGCGAGCCGGGAGGCGCTACTTCGAGCAGTGCGGTGGTGATCGCATCCTCGCCATCGAGCGTGAGGCAGCAAATCGTCGAGCCGCTGCCGCTGAGAAATCCGCCAAGTGCGCCCGCCTTTTCCCCGGCCGCGATGGCGCGCGAAAGGAATGGCACGAGCGGCTCGCGGAACGGCTGGTGCAATCCGTCGGCAAAACATCCGCGCAGCAAATCGTAACGGCGCTGGAGAAATGCGGCGGTGATCCGGCAGGCGTTTGCGACGCTCGTGACTGCGCCACTCCGATTGATCGTCTCGGGCAGGACTTCGCGCGCCTCGGGCGTGGAGACTTCGAAGTCGGGAATGAGCAGGATGAATTTCAGAGCCGGGTCCACCTCGCAGCGCAGCGTCTCCGCGCCGGCGCGCGCCACGGTGAAGCCGCCGAATGCCGCGGGCGCGGCGTTGTCGGGATGGCCTTCGAGTTCCGCGCACAGCTCGTAGAGTCGCTTTGCTCCAAGCTGCGCGCCGCTCATCGCATCGAGCCCGTGCAGCACGCCGAGCCGCACCGTCACGCTGCTGCCGAGGCCGCGCGACCGCGGGACTTCGCCCTCGATGTCCCACGCGAATCCGATCGGCTCGATGGCCGCCGTCTTGAAAAACAGCTCCGCCGCATCCGCGACGATCTTCGGGTGCTCGATGCCTTCCGCGGGCTGCACGGTCACGAGGTTCGCGATGCCCAGCGCGATGCCAAGGCAGTCGTAGCCGGGGCCGAGGTTGGCCGTCGTCGCAGGCACGCGGATGGTCACGCTGTTCATCCGCGCAGTGAACCCTCCGCGACGCTCTGCGGTCAAATGTCGAATGTTTCGACGGGCGCGCCTGCCAGCAGTGGGGCGGGCGACTCGCCTGCCGGGACTCATGGGGCGACTCGCCCCAGGCTTCGTCGAGTCGCCGGGACAGACTCCGCAGCCGAAGTCGCCTGCGCCACTATTTGACCCAGCGCCGCCACGGCGTTTAGATGTTCGCCCGATGCACGCACCTTCACTCCGCACGACCGTCGCAGAGATTGTCGAAAAGACGCCCGTCTTTGACATCCACACGCACCTCTACGATCCCGCGTTTGGCGATCTGCTGCTGTGGGGAATTGATGAGCTGCTCATCTACCACTACCTCGTCAGCGAGTCGTTCCGCTGGATGGATGTGCCGTATGAAAAATTCTGGGCCGCGTCGAAGCAGCAGCAGACGGAGTGGATTTGGAACGAGCTTTTCCTCAAGCACTCACCCGTGAGCGAGGCGTGCCGCGGCGTGCTCACGGTGCTGAACAAGCACGGCCTCGACGTGAACAAGCGGGACCTGCCCGCGCTGCGAAAGTGGTTCGCGGCCTGGAAGCCCGAGGACTACGTGACGCGCTGCTGCGAACTCGCGAACGTCCGCAAGATCGCGATGACGAATTCGCCGTTCGACGACACCGAGACGCCCGTGTGGGAGCGCGGCTTCACGCGCGATCCGCGCTTTGTCGCCGCGCTGCGCATTGATCCGCTGCTCGTGGACTGGCCGAATGCGGCGAAGCGCCTGCACGGCTGGGGCTATGCGGTGAGCGCGGATTTTTCCGGGCAGACTTTCGCCGAGGTGCGCCGCTTCCTCGCGGACTGGACGCGGAAAATTGATGCACAGTATTGCATGGTCTCGCTGCCGCCGGACTTCGCGTTTCCCGCGAATGACGACGCCGCGAAAATCATCGAGCACGCGATCATGCCGCACGGGCGCGAGCACAATCAGGCCTTCGCGCTGATGATCGGCGTGCGCCGCAATGTGAACCCGCAGCTCCAGCTCGCGGGCGACAGCGTGGGCCTCGCGGATGTCACCGCGGTCGAGCGGCTGTGCGCGGCATTTCCGCAGAACAAATTCCTCTGCACGATGCTCGCGCGCGAGAACCAGCACGCGCTCTGCATTGCCGCGCGGAAATTCCGAAACCTGCATGTCTTCGGCTGCTGGTGGTTCATGAATGTGCCGAGCATCATCGAGGAAATCACGCGGATGCGGCTCGAGCTGATCGGCCTGAGCGTGACGCCGCAGCACAGTGACTGCCGCGTGCTCGATCAGCTCACTTACAAGTGGGCGCACAGCCGGCCGATTCTCGCAAAGGTGCTCGCGGAAAAATACGACGACCTCGCCGCGACCGGCTGGCAGCCGACCCGCGCGGAGATCGAGCGCGACGTGCATGGTCTGCTCGGCGGCGCGTTCGAGGAATTTCTCAGCCGCAGGTAGGCCCGGTCTCACCCTCCGGATTCCCGGCCGAAATCCCCTGGCCCCGCCCTCCGGCTCACTTGTTGATCGGGCGGCCGCGGCCTTTCACGGACATATTCCCGGGCGGCTGCGGGGCGGTCGAGGGTTGCTTGAATGTCGGCATCGGCATGGCGCTGCCGCTCGGCCGCGGAATGGACTGCACGGGCATGGCGGGTTGGGAGCGCACTGCATTCACCTGCACCGGCATGGGCATCGGCGCGCCGGGCTTCATCATCTGGCCGGGCAGCGCGGGCCCGCGGCCTGCATTCGGCGCGGGCGGCGGCGCGTTGATCGTGTCCTCCTTGAATCCGACCTCGTCGGTGTCCGGGCCTTTTTCGAGGACGACCTTCGTGTCGCGGTAACTCCCACCGTGCCGGACGAGTTTCACGACGAGTCCGTCGTCGCCCGGCTCATTCGCGACGAATGGCTTCAGCGCACGATCCTCGCCGATGCGCTTGATGATCACATAGTCCTTCCCGTCCGCCGAGCCGATGCCGCTCACGTAGAGGTTCTGAAAGGGGTTCACCTTCGGCGCTTCCGGCTCGACGGCCTTAGTCTCAAGGACAAACGGGCTCTTCGCGAGCGTTGCCGCGTAGCGATCCTTCGCGAAACTTTGCGGCAGGAGATCGTCCGCGCCGACGGCTGCGGTGAGGAGGAGGAGAATGGCGAGCGACTTCATGGGGTTTGGAAGGTTGCCACGGACTGGCATGATGGGCAAGCGGAACGGAATGACGAATCGGGCCAACCTCATCAAAGGGCCTTTATTTCAAAGAGTGAATCCTCAGGTGGTGCCAGGTATGTCAACGGGGGCCCACAGACCAGTCAACGGGCGTCCACAGACCTGTGACCGGCGGTCTTCAGATCGGTCAACGGGGGTCTTCCGATCGGGGAGGATGAAGATGAATTTTGCCTAACGAACCCATTTTGGGACACCTCCACCGGCCATGGCTGCGGAGCCCTGGCACGCGCACTCAGCCCATGCATTCCCCGGGCCCCGCGCCTTTGCCAAAGACCCGCCCGATCCTCCTCCGCTCGCGCCAGCCGACGAATGCGACGAGCGCGACCGCGCCGATGATGGTCGCGGGCTCGGGCACCGGGACGATCTCGAAGAGCCCGCCGCCGACGTTGAACGCGATCGCTCCCGGCGCGTGCCCCTGGAAGGAAATCCCGTTCAGGAAATTTGTGTCCACCGGGCCGGCGCTCGCGACGAGGAACTGATCCGGGTTGCCGGTCGTGGCATCGATTCCCGTCCAGTTCGCGACGGTGAGGGTTCCGCCGGTCCATGCCGCGGAGGAAAACTGCAGCCGCACATTGTTGCTCGTGCTGAAGTCCAGCATCGAGTTTGCCGAGAGCGTGAGCGCGCCGACCGTGTCGCTGAAGCCGCCGGTGTTCAGAGTGCCGCCGTTGAGATTCACGGCGGTGGTGTCGCCGATTTTGTTCGCGCCGCCGAGCAGCATCGTGCCGCTCGTGAGCCGCACCATGCCGGGTGCGAAGCCGTTCGTGCCGGAGGGATTCACCGTCACGGTCTTGGTGTTGTCGGTGAAATTCACGGCGAGCGTGCCCGTGCCGCTTGCGCCGCCGGTGAGCGTCATGTTGTTGCTGCCCGTGATCTGGTTTCCGGCGACGGCGTTCACCGTGATGGGATACGCGAGCGTGCGCGTCGCGTCGGTCGCGAGGCCGCCGCCGTTGAAAATCAGCGACTGCGAACTCGCGCCGAATGCGAGCACATTTCCCGCGACGAGCGTGCCGCCGCTGATCGTCGTGGTGCCGGTGAATGTGTTCGCCGCGGTGAGCGTGAGCGAGCCGGTGCCAACCTTTTCAAAATCGCCCGTGCCCGTGATCGTGCCGGTGAACGAGGTGTTCGCGCCGTTGCTGCCGACGGCGAGCAAACCGCCGCCGGTGAGCAGCGTGCCGAAGGTCACGGCGCCCGATCCGGAGAGCGAGCCGAGCGTGTCGCTGTTGTCGTTCAGGTCGAGCGTCGCGGTCGCGGAAAGCAAGACGCCGGGGCTGCCGTTGAATACATTGGCCGAGGCGCTCTGGAGCGTGCCGTCGGTCACCGAGAGCGTGCCGGTGAAGGTGTTCGTGCCGCCGAGGATCATCGTGCCGGGGCCGTTCTTTGTTAAATTTTTAACAGTGCCGAGATCGCCGATGCCGCCGACCATCGAGAGCGTGCTGCCGGCGGCCACGTTCACGGATGCATCGGCCGTCAGCGTGACTGCGCCGCTCGCCACGTTGT
>JANXZI010000046.1 GCA_025355595.1 Spartobacteria bacterium | reverse complement strand
GTCGCGTAGAATACGCGACACGGCGGGCAGAATGCCCACCCTACCCGATGCACGCCATCCCGCTCCCGAGCAGCCCTCGACGCCGGGCTATCTCGGCCGCACGACCATTTCCTCGATGATCACATGCGCGGGCATGTTGATGCAAAACACGCAGCAATCCGCGACCTCCTCGGGCCGCATCATCTTCGCGAGCGCCTCAGCATCCGGCACGACGGGGCGCTTCTTGAGCAGCGGCGTGTCAATGTCGCCGGGGAAAATCGCGATGCCGCGCACGCCGCGTGCGCGCTCCTCGGCGTTGATGCTCTGCGTGAGACCCGCGAGGCCGAACTTCGACATCACATACGCCGGGCCTGCTTTCGGTGATGCTGCTTTTCCAGCATCAGAAATCACATTCACGATCGAGCCGCTGGCGCGCGCGCGCATCCCCGGCAGGAACGCCTGCACGCAGTAATACGCACCGTTGAGATTCGCATTCATCATGTCGTGGAAATCGCCGGACGACAGCACCTCCAGCGCGCGCTTCGGCGCATTCGTCCCAGCCGCGTTCACGAGCACCTCCACCTCGCCAAACTCCGCGAGCACGCGCTTCCCCATCTCCGCCACCGCAGCCTCATCGCCGATGTCGCACGGGCACACGAGCACCTTGCCGCCGTGCTCGCCCGCGATGCCCGCCGTCTCCAACAGCACGTTCTCGCGCCTGCCGACGAGCGCAACGCTCCATCCTTGCGCCGCAAGAGAGACCGCCGTTGCGCGACCCACGCCGCTACCGGCGCCTGTGATGACTGCTGTTTTCATAGGATGAGTCTTTTGATGCCGTCACGCAAATGCGCAACATGGAAGTTGATCAGCAGGCCGAGTTTGCAGCCGGAAAGTCTGAGATAGGTGAGCACCTGCGCGGTGTGGATGTCCACCAGGCTGGCGACGGCTTTCACCTCGATTACGAGCTGTGACTCGACGAGCAAATCCACGCGGTAGCCGCACTCGAGGTTGACCTCTTCATACACAAGTGGCATCGGCTTCTGACGCTCGAAACGTAGGCCGGATTGGCCGAACTCGCAGGCGAGGCATTCCTCATACGCAGACTCCAGCAAGCCGGGGCCGAGGGCGGTGTGCACCTTCATCGCGCAGCCGATGACTTGGTGGGAAAGGGCGTTCAGTTGCATCGCGGGCGCAGTTTAACCACAGAGGTTCACGGAGGAAGCACAGAGGTTCGCACAGGGGAAAGGTCGAGAATTTTCCAGCAAACCGAGCGAGTCACCGTGTGCAAAACCTTCAGCATCTCCTCCGTGCGCCTCTGTGAATCCCTCTGTGAACCTCTGTGGTTATTCAAGGCTCACCCATGCGCCGCTATCCGCCGACTCCAGCGCCGCATCCATCACGCGGATGACATTCGCGCCCTCGACGAAGCTCGGCACGCACGGGCGCTGCGAGCGGATCGCGTCCACGAACTCGAACGCCTGATCGTAGCGGAACGTGACCAGCGGATCGCCCGCGCCGGGATCGCGCGGCGAGCCGGGCCATGTCCAGAATTCGCGGGGCACGGGCAGCGGCGCGAGGCCGGGTCCGCCGACTTTGCCGAAGATGAGTTCGTTCCATTTTCCTGTCGTGAACTCAAACGTGCCCTCGCTGCCGTTCAGCTCCACGTAGTCGAGCGAGCGCCACGACTCGTTGCGTCCGCTCGCGAGCTTCGAGCTTTCCAGCACGCCGGTCGCGCCATTTTGAAAATCCGCGAGGATGGCCACCCAGTCCTCCGTATCGTTCGGCAGACCGCCGCGCACGGGCGTGAGGTTTTTCACATTCGCCACGAGCCGCGTCATCGGGCCGATGAGGAACTGCGCGAAATTGATGCGGTGGCTGAGCATGTCGCCGAGTTCGCCGGTGCCTGCGAGTTTCTTCACCATGCGCCAGCCGAGCGGGCGCGTGCCCCAGTCCTGCAGCCGGCACGAGCGGAAATGATACGGCTGCCCGAGGTCGCCGCGCTCGATGAGATGCCCGAGGTAGCGCATCGCCGGCACGAAGCGATAAGTGAACGCCGTCATGTGCCGCACGCCCGCGCGCTCCGCTGCCGCGACCATTCCGCACGCCTCGCCATAGTTCATCGCAATGGGTTTTTCACAGAGCACATGCTTGCCCGCAGCGATGGCCGCGAGCGCGATAGGCGCGTGCGTGAAATTCGGCGTGGCGATGATCACCGCGTGCACGTCGTCGCGCTTCACAATGTCCTCGTAATTCGTCGAACAAATGGAGACGCCGGTCTGTTGCCGCGCGGCTTCGAGCGTCGCGCGATTTGTGTCGCACAGCGCGGTGACTTTCACCTCGCCGCACATCGCGAGGCCGGGGAGATGGTTTTGCAAAGTGATGCCGCCAGTGCCGACGATTGCGAAATTCAGGGTGCTCATGCGGCGCGCAGGACAGCGGACGCGAAACGATGCGGCAAGCGGGAATGGCGTAGCGTAACTCTCCTGAGCTGCGCCATGGGGCCGTAGGCGCACTCGGGAGAGTGCAGCTGGCTTTTGCACGCGAAGCCGCGACCTTCCGGTCGCGCCTACAATCGCGCAGCTCTCGATAGCTACGCTACGATTTCAACGTCGCCCGCAAAAACGGCGCGGTGCGGCTCACCGTGTTCGCCGCGATTTCTTCCGGCGTGCCGCACGCGACGACTTCGCCGCCTGCCGCACCGGCCTCGGGGCCGATGTCCACGACGTAGTCGGCGTCGGCGATGAGCGAGAGATTGTGCTCGATGACGAGCACCGTTGCACCGTTGTCCACGAGGCGATGCAGCACTTTCAGCAGCTCCGCGACATCCGCCATGTGCAAGCCGATGGTCGGCTCTTCGAGAAGGTAGAGCGTGCTCTTCGGCTCGCGCTGGCGGCGCAGGCGCGAGTTCGCATCGCGCGCGACTCCTTGCACAAGTTCGGCGACGAGCTTCAGCCGCTGCGCCTCGCCGCCACTGAGCGTGGGGCTCGGCTGGCCGAGGCGGATGTAGCCGAGGCCCGTGTCGCACAGCAGCGCGAGCGGACGGTTGATCTTCGGCGCGGCCTTGAAAAATTCCGCGGCCTCCGCGAGCGACATGTCCATCACATCGCCGATGCTTTTTTCGTTGTAGAGCACTTCGAGCGTGGCGGGATTGAAGCGCTTGCCGTGGCAATCCGTGCACGGGTGATAGCTCGTCGGGAGGAACGCCATTTCCATGCGGATGGCCCCCTGCCCGCCGCACGTCTCGCAGCGCCCGCCCTGCGTGTTGAATGAAAAACGCGAGGCCGTAAAACCGCGCATCCGCGCGAGTGGGAGCTGCGCGAAGAGGCCACGGATTTCGTTGAACACACCGAGATACGTCGCGGGAGTCGAGCGCGTGGTCTTGCCGATGGGCGACTGATCCACCTCATGCACGGCCTCGATGAATTCGACACCGGCAAAGGAAGGCACGCCCGGCGGACGCACGACGGCAGCCTGCTTCGCCGGCTTCCCGGCCTTTCCTTTGTTCGCTTTCGCCCACAGCGCCTTGCCACGCTTCGCGGCCTCTTTCAGTTCGCGCTCGACGCCGGGCTTCAGCACTCCGCGCATGAGCGTGCTCTTCCCGCTGCCGCTGATGCCGCTGATGACGCTCAACCTGCCGATTGGAAAACGCACGTCCACGTTCTTCAGATTGTTCGTGCGAGCGCCGTTTACGGAAAGCCAGTTCACCCCGTCGAGCGAACGCCGCGCGCCGCGCGTGGGATGCACGAGCGGATGACGCAAATACTGGCCGGTCGCGCTGCGCTCGCAGGCCGCAATGTCCTCCAGATTTCCGATGGCGACGACCTCACCGCCATGCACGCCAGCGTGCGGGCCCAGATCAATAATCGTGTCCGCACGCCGCATTGTCTCCTCGTCATGCTCCACCACCACGAGCGAGTTTCCTTTCGCGCGCAGCGCGGTGAGCGTGTCGAGCAATGCATCGTTGTCGCGCGGATGCAGGCCGATGGTCGGCTCGTCGAGCACGTAAAGGACACCGCGTAGATTGCTGCCGAGCTGTGCGGCAAGCCGGATGCGCTGGCTCTCGCCGCCGCTCAGCGTCTTCGCGCTGCGGTCGAGCGAAAGATAATCGAGGCCGACTTTTCCCATGAAGCTGAGCCGCTGGATGATCTCCGGCACGATGTCCTGCGCGATCGGTTTCTGCCTCGGCGTGAAGCGCAACCTTTCCGCAAGCGCGAGCGCGTCGCGCACCGGCATCGCGGTGTATTCGCCGATCGTGCGATCGTTCAGCCGCACCGCGCGCGCCTGCGGATTCAGCCGCGCACCGATGCACACGGGGCACGGCACGGCTTCGCCTTCCTCCAGCGATTCACCCTGCCGCTCGATGTCCAGTTCCTGCTCCAACGCGGTTTCGAGGCGTGGATTCACGTAGTGCTTCCAGACTTCGCCAAAGCCGCGGCACTCGGCGCACCAGCCGTGCGGCGAGTTGAACGAGAACAGCCGCGGGTCGAGTTCCTCGAACGACTGCCCGCAATCCGGGCACGCGCGCTCGGTGCTGAGGATGGTGCCCTTGTTCTTCGCATCGAGCACGCGGATGGTGCCGCGACCGATGTGGAGCGCGCTCTTCACCAGTTCCTCCAGCCGCCGCCGCCGCACGCCCTTCGTGTCCGCAGGCGTGCGCTCGCCGACGAGCACTTC
>JANXZI010000036.1 GCA_025355595.1 Spartobacteria bacterium | reverse complement strand
CACCGGCAGCGTGGCCGCCTTTCGCGTCGAGCTTGCCGAGCACGGAGATGATTTCACTCACGCGACCGGTCTTGTGCAGCTTCGCGAGTTCGTTGATCGCCTTGTCGCGCCCGCCGGCGTCGGTCGTCTTGCGCTCAAGGCGCGTCATGTAAACCAGCTCGCTGCCGGGTGCCTTCGCGAGGTCGCCGTCGGACATCCGGTCCACCATCTTCGCGACGATCGCGGGATCGGTCGGCATGATGGATTCGCCGCCGATGGAGCGGAGCTGCTTGAGCGTCTCCCCGTAGGTGTAGTCGAGGTAATAATCCATCTCGCGCTTGAGGACGGAGTAGGCCACGTCCATCGCGGCGGCCACGTCGCTGCCGTTGAAGAAACTCGCGGCACGAACCGCTTCGAGCCGCACGCGCGGGTGAGTGTCCTCGGCGGCGATTTTCAAAAGCGCGAGCGCACCGGGCACGCGGTCGCGCCAATAGCAGAGCACGCGCACGGCCTGCGCGCGGGCGCGGGCGTCGGGCGACTTCAGCACGTCGTGCAGCAGCGCGACATTCACGATGTTGTGCCACTGGTGGACCCACAGCGCCTCGAGGCGGTTGTGCTCGTAAGTCGCGTCCTTTTTATCGAGCGCCTTCTCCCATTTCTGCACGGCGGCGATGACCTTCGCGGTGTCGTGCGTGTCGAGTTCGATCTTCGCGCGCTGGCGGACATTGTCCTCATGCTCCTTCAAAAGCTCGAGCAGGTTTTCAATGCTCTCGCCGGCGATCTTTTTCGGCACCAGCAGCGGCCGACCGGGAAACGTGATGCGGTAGATGCGCCCGTGCTGGTGGTCGCGATTCGGGTCGCGCAGGTGATGCTGCAAGTGGCCGATGAGCATCTGCGACCAGTCCATGAAATACAGCGAGCCATCCGGCGCGACGGCGATGCCGCTCGGGCGGAAGTTCGGATTCGCCTTCACGTCACCATCTACGAGCGGCTCCAGCGTCTCGCCTTTGATCGCCGATCCTTCCTCCGTGATTTTCGCGCGGAAGATGCCCTGGAAGCTGATCACATTCGTGTTCAGGAACTGCCCCTGCCAGTCGTCGGGAAAATGCCGGCTCGAAAGAATGTTCGTGCCAGGCGTCGGCCGCGACGGACGGTTCCAGAACTGCTGCATCCCGGGATGCGCGCCGCTGTCGAGGTGCCCGCTGAAGGCCGGGCCGAAGTAGTTCGCATTGCCGGTCGCGTCGGTGATCAGATCGTTGCCCCAGTAGTCAAAAACGCGCCCGTGCGGATTCGCGAAGCCGTACGGCACATGGCGCTCGAACTTCGACGTGCGCGGCTCGTAACGATAGATTGCGCCGTTCACATTGCGCACGGGGCCGTTCAGCGTCTCGACATTGGTGCGATGGAAAACGCCGTCGCTGAAATACACCGCGCCGCCCGGCTCGTAGCAGATCGAATTCGTCTCATGGTGCGAGTCCGCCGCGTCGAGACCATGCACGATGCGCTCTTTCCAGTCGGCCTTCCCATCGCCATCCGTGTCGCGCATGAACCACATGTCCGGCGACTGCATCACGAGCACGCCATCTTTATAAAGTTGGAAGCCCGTCGCGCAGTTCAGCCCGTCGGCGAAGGTCGTGCATTTCGTGAATTTCCCGGTCTTCGGGTCAATGTCGAACACGAGCAGCTTGTCCATGTTTTTGTCCGTCGGCGTCGCCTCGGGATACGTCGGCCACGCCGAGACCCACAGCCGCCCACGCGTGTCGAAATTCATTTGCACGGGATTCACCAGCTCGGGGAATTCCACCTCCGACGCGATGAACTCCACTTTGCAGCCCTCGGGCACCTTGATGTGCTTTAGAGCCTCCGCACCGTCCATGTAGGGCACGGGTTCCTTGCGGTTCGGCGGCGTGGGATCCACCGGCGGCAGGTTGTTGTCCGCCACGGAAAAAGTGCCGCCCTTCGCCACGGCCCACACAGCCTTGTCGCGGTTCACCGTCTTCACATCCCGCTGGGCCATTTCCTGCCCGAGGATCGTGGCGTTGTCCACGCCCTCGTATTTTCCGCGCGAGCGCTGGCCGTAGATGTTAAACTGATCCACGGTGCGATAGCGGTGGTGCCACTGCACATTTTTCTCCAGCACCGCCGCGCGGATTTTCTCCACGGCGGGATCGGTCGTAGTCGGAGCGTCCTTGCCGAAGAGCGCCTTGAACTGCACCGGCGCGAGCGCCTTGTCGCCGTCCTCGCTCAGATGCACCCCATTGATCGTGAGCGGCCTCGCCGCCTGCGCATACGCCGCCTGCGACGACGCGAAAAGATCCACAAACTGCACACCGTTCGCCTTCGCCACCTCGGCCATCGCCGCCGTGTAGAGCGCGAGGTTCTTGTTGTTCGCCGAGCCGTCCGGATAGTTCACGGGATCCTTCACATTCTCGTGCGCGATCGGCGAGAGCAGCACCACGCGCGGCTTGCCTTTGCCGTAGTCCGCTTTGGCGAGGTTCTTCAAATACTCGTCGAGCGCCTTCTTGAAATCACTCACGCCCGCCTCGCCCCTGAACGACTCGTTGAAGCCCCAGTACGCGAGGATAACATCCGCATGAAAATCCGTCCCCCAGTGGTAGGTCACGTCCGTATTGCCCACCTTCAGCGTCGTCGTGCCGGGCTTCATGTTCAGGAATTGATCCGTCGTCGGCACCTCGTCGCTGCGCGGATGCACATTCACCTCATCCGCCGCGAAACCGAGATTCCGCACCGTGAGATCGAGCCCCGGATTCGCCTTGTGAATGAGCGACTCCAGCCAGCCGTGATGCTGCTGCCGATCCGCCAGCCCGCTGCCGACGATGGCAATGTGATCACCCTTTTTCAGCTCCAGCCGCGAGCCCTGCTGGGCATGTGCGGAGGCGACGAGCGCGACGATGGAAGTGGCGAGGAAGGGGAATGATCTCATGGGATTTTTTGGGAGTTGGAATCTGCGCGGGATGACCCGGCGCAAACGCGGCGGCTTAGTTCCGGCACAAGCCGAAACCAGCCACGCGCGATTTGCGGGGCGTGGTTCATGGCAGACCCGACGCGCGAGCGCAAGCCCGGCTGAGCCAACATCCGGCATCCGACATTGATCGCGCGCGCCTGCCGCCTTCCGTCGCGCGGACCCGCTCAGACTCGGGTCTGCGTTCGTGCGGAACAATGCCCTTCACTTCACAGGATTCCCGCGCAAAGTTCCGCCCCCATGCACCACTGCGGAAACTTTTCTCCACGCGCGCTGAGTCGCCGCGAAATGCTCGCCCGCTGTGCGAATGGCTTCGGTGCCATCGCGCTCACGGCGCTGATGGCGGAAAAATCGTTCGGCGAGATCGTCCGCACGGAGCCGCACAATTCGCTCGCGCCGCGACAGCCGCATTTTTCGCCGAAGGCGAAGAGCGTCATCTTTCTATACATGGATGGCGGGCCTTCGCAGGTGGACACGTTCGACCCGAAGCCGCGGCTGACCGCCGAGGATGGCAGGCCGTTCGGGATGAAAATGGAGGCGACGCAATTCAACAACAACGGCAGCACGCTGGGCTCGCCGTGGAAATTCCGGCAGTACGGGCAGTGCGGCGCGCCGGTGAGCGAGCTGTTCCCGCACGTCGCGGAGTGCGTGGACGACCTCGCGATCGTGCGCTCGATGACGAGCGAATTTTCCGAGCACACGAACGCGAATTATTTCCTGCACACGGGCAGCGGCTTGCAAGGCCGGCCGAGCATGGGCGCGTGGGCGGGTTACGGGCTCGGCAGCGAGAATGCGGACCTGCCGGGCTTCATCGTGCTGAATGGCGGACTGATCCCTCCGGGCGGGCTGGACAATTTCAACAGCGGCTTCCTGCCCGCGACGTATCAGGGCTCGATTTTCAAGGCGGGCGCGAACGCGGTGGCGAACGTGACGCCGACGGAGGCGAGCGCGGAGTTGCAGGAACGCAAGCTCGCGCTGATGCGGAAGTTGGATCGCGGTGTCGTCTCGCGCTTCGGCAAGCTCGACGCGCTGGAGAGTGCGATCGGCAACTATGAACTCGCCTATCGCATGCAGTCCGCGGTGCCGGAACTCATGGACCTCAAGGGCGAGTCCGAGGCCACGCGCGAACTTTACGGGCTGAACGCGCCGTTACCGCAGACGAAAACCTTCGGCGAGCAATGCCTGCTCGCGCGGCGGCTCGTCGAGCGCGGCGTGCGCTTCATCGAACTCACGTGCCCGAACGGCGCGGGTGACCGCTGGGATCAGCACGCCAATTTGCGCGACGGCCACGAGAAGAATGCGCGCTTTGTGGATCAAGGAATCGCCGGGCTGCTGAAGGATCTCAAGTTGCGCGGGCTGCTCGACAGCACGCTCGTCGTGTGGGGCGGCGAGTTTGGCCGCACCCCATTTGCGCAGGGAAAAAATGGGCGCGATCACAATCCTTTCGGCTTCACGATGTGGCTCGACGGCGGCGGCGTGAAAGGTGGCGTGACCTTCGGCGCGACGGATGACTACGGCTACAAGGCCGTGGAGGACAAGGTGAGCATCCACGATCTCCACGCGACGATGCTGCATCTGCTCGGCATCGATCACACAAAGCTCACTTTCCGTTTCAGCGGCCGCGACATGCGGCTCACGGATGTGTCTGGCGAAGTGGTGAAGGACATCCTAGCGTGAGAGTGAGACTGGCAAAGTAGGCGAGGTTTGCAACGCCGCGCGGGAGGTGGCGCGGAGCGTAGGCGCGCTCGGAAGAGTGCGGCGTGGGCTTCCGCGCATGCCGACGATCCCCGCCGACTCCCTGCGCTCGCCCGCGCGAGATTGGAAACCTCGCCTCCATTGGCCCGCCGCAAACCGCATGCTCCACTTGACCGCACGCCAGCGCGGAACTTTCCGCTAAATAATACGTGTAAGTAGTAATTGACTCTCTGCATTCCGAGCCCTACCAACCCGCTCCACGCTGCGAAAACCCCGCGCCTTTCTGCTCCCATGAAAATCCGCCTCGTCCCCTCCCTCGCCCTCGCCGTCGCCGCGACACTCTGTGCCGCGCACGCCCAGAAAAAAACCGCCAAGTCCACGGCAGCCACGACTGTCGCTGTCGCGAAATCCGGCGCGGTCACCGGCTGGCTCGCGTGGCGAGGGCCTTCGCAGAATGGCACTTCACCGGAGACGGGACTGCCCGACAAGGTGGACGCGAAAGCTCCGCTTTGGACTGCGGATTTCCCCGGACAGAGCACGCCGGTGATCGCGAATGGCCGCCTGTACATCAATGGCTACACGGGTGATGGCGCGGACTTGCGCGAGGGCACGACGTGCTTCGACGCGGAGACGGGCAAGGTGATCTGGCAGCACTTCCAGAATGACTTTCTGAGCGACACGATCTACCTGCGCTACTCGACCTCGTCGCCGACGATCGATCCGGAGACGGGCAATGTTTTTGTGCAGGCAACGCAGGGCGTGCTGACGTGCTTCACGCCGGATGGGAAGATCGTGTGGCAGCACTCGATGATGGAAGAATTCGGACGGCTCACCTTCCCGAATTCGCGAACGTGCACGCCGGCCATTGACCATGAACTCGTCATAGTGCGCGGCGTCACGAGTGGCTGGGGCGCGGCGGGGCCGGCGGGCGACCGCACTTTCGCCTTCGACAAAAAGACGGGCGAACTCGTGTGGATGTCGTCGCCCGCCGATCGCCCGCAGGACAACACTTTCTCGCAGCCGACGTTTTCGTGGCTCGATGGGAAGCGCGTCTTTTTCACTGCGTGCGGTGACTCGTCCATCGCGTGTGTGAATGCGCGCACGGGCGACCCGCTGTTCCGCTTCCACGCGGCGAAGGCGGGCGCGAAGGGCGGCATCAATGCGTCGCCGCTCATCTACAAGGACTCGCTCATCATCGCGCACGAATCGGAAAATGTGGACACGACTGAGGTGGGCCGCACCACTTCGTATCGCATCCCGAAGATGACTGACGACTCGACGGAGACGCCGCCTCCTGGCGTGACGTTGCCGCCGGGCATGAAGCTTTTTTCGCCGAAGGAGCTGGAGCAATGGCGGAATCCGCTCGGGAATCTCGCGTCGTCGCCGTGCCTCGTGGGCGACACGCTGTATGAAGTGACGGGCGTCGGCGAAGTCGCGGCGGTGAATGCGCAGACGGGCGAAGTGATTTGGAAAAAGAAGCTCGGTGCTGAGCAGCGTCAGTCGTCGCCGTTCTTTGCCGATGGAAAACTCTACGTCGCATTTTACATCGCCGGTACCGACGCCGGCGCCACGGGCGGCGACAACGAGGTGGGCAATGGCGAGCTGTTCGTCTTCAAGCCCGGCGCAAAGGACGCCGAGTTGCTCTCGCGCACGAAGCTCACGGGCCGCTGCTTTGGCTCGCCCATCGCCTACAACGGCAAGCTCTATGTGCAGACGGACAAGAAGCTCTACGCCTTCGGCAAGAAGGGCGACAACGCGGGCGCGAAGGCCGTGGAGTGGAAGGACGACCCGCAGTGGCACCGGGATGTCGCCGGAACCCCTGCGCCCGCGAAGCTGCAAATCATCCCGAACGAATCGCTCCTGCGTCCCGGCGGAAGCGCGAAGCTGCGCGTGCGTGCGCTCGATGCGGACGGCTTCACGCTGAACGAAGCCGTGGACATCAAGTCGGTGTCATTCGACAGCTACGTCCCGCCGACCGCGCTCGTGAAGGCGAAGATGACCGGCGCGGTCGTGGACGGCGCGCTCGTCGCGGAAAAGGCGACTGTGCCGAGCGCGGGCGCGTTCATGGCCACGATGAAAGTGGGCGACAAGGAGATCAACGGCACCTTCCGCGGACGCGTGCAACTCGATCTGCCGATCAAGCTCGATTTTGAAACGACCGAGCTGAAAGACAAGACCGGCCCCGGTCTCGGCAGCGAGCCGACCGCGCTGGTGTCGCCCGGCCCCGGATTGCCGGCTCCGCAGGCCGGCCCGACGAATTGGAACGTCATCGAACCGCCGACGGCATTTTCGTATCCGCCACTGCCGTGGACTGGCGCGCGTTTCCGCTTCGAGGTGCGCGAGGCGCCCGGCGGTGGCAAGGCGCTGTGCAAGACGATCGATCACAAGCTTTTCCAGCGCGCGCAGGTCTTCATCGGCCACCCGGACATGCACGATTACACTATCGAGGCCGACGTGCTCAGCGAGGGCAACAAGCGGAAGATGTCCGACATCGGGCTCATCAATCAGCGCTACCTCATCATCCTCCGCGGCAATGCGCGCGAAATCGAAATCAGCTCGAACTTCGAGCGCATCAAGAAGACGGAGCCTTTCACGCTCACGCCGAACGAGTGGTATCACCTGAAAGTGAAAGTGGACGTCGCGAAAGACGGCAGCGGCACGGTGCGCGCGAAGGCTTGGAAAAAAGCCGACCCCGAGCCCGCGGCGTGGTCCGTCGAGTTTGCGCACCAGCACGCGCATGAGCACGGCTCGCCGGGCATCTATTCGCTCTCCGCGCAGGAGCAGCGCGCGTGGATTGACAACATCGAGGTGAAGCCGAACTAGGCCCTCGTATTCCTATTCCTGCTCCTATTCTTATTCCCCCCCACCGCCCGTGCCGCGCCGCACTCTCGATCACGAAAAGCTGCAAGTCTATCAGCGCAGTCTCGCATTCATCACATGGGCCGAGCCGCTGCTGGACAGCCTGCCGAAGTCACTCTCCGTCCGTGACCAACTCGATCGCGCAGGCACCTCGATCCCGCTGAACATCGCCGAGGGGAACGGCAAATTTACCGAGGCGGATCGCTGCCGGTTCTTCGACATCGCGCGCGGTTCCGCGTTGGAATCGTCGGCATGCCTTGATGTGCTTGTTGCAAAAGGAAAGACCCAAGCCGGAGATGTTGAATCCGGAAAAGGCATGCTCGTGGAGGTTGTCTCCATGCTTTTCGGTCTCATCCGCGCGAACTCGGCGGATCGCTTGTATGAGGAGACCGGAGGCAGCGGTGAACTTTTGGCTTTGCCGACTAAGCCGGTGAAATACACGGGCAACCGGCGGACGAAGCGGAAACAAAATCGAAATCACGAACAAGAATAAGAATAAGACTATGAATATGATTAGGAACAGACTCGCCGCCGCCGCGCTCGCCGGCATCGCATTCACCTCCGTGCTCCGTGCCGACGACTGGCCCGCCTGGGGCGGCAGCGATCCGGGGCGCAACATGTATTCACCCGCGAAGGGCATCCCGACTTTTTTCGGCCCGAAGGAACCGAACAAGCAGGGCAAGTTCGAGATCGAGTTCAAGAAGAACTCCGAGGAGATCGACATGGCGAAGACGAAAAACGTGAAGTGGATCGCGAAGCTCGGCTCGCAGACTTACGGCAACATCGTCGTCGCGTATGGCAAGCTCTACATCGGCACGAACAACGCGGGCATGCGCGACCCGCGCTTCAAGGACGACAAGTCGGTGCTGCTTTGTCTCGATGAAAAAATGGGCGACCTCATCTGGCAGTTCACCTTGCCGCTCGCGTGCTTGGGCACGGTGAACTGCCAGATGAGGTCGCCCGCCTTTTCATCGAGGCAAAGCAGCACCGACTTGTCGTCCTTGAAGCGCGGGTCGCGCATGCCCGCGTTGT
>JANXZI010000016.1 GCA_025355595.1 Spartobacteria bacterium | reverse complement strand
GATCGTCGCGGGGATGCGCGCGCGATCCAGCACGTCCATGAAGGCATCCTGCCGCGCCTCGCTGGGACGTTTCCATTCGAGGCCCTCGACGGAATTGTACGGGATGCAGTTCACCTTCGCGCGCACCTGCTTCGCGACGCGGGCGAGGTCGGCGGCGTGCGCGGGGTCATCGTTCACGCCCTCGATCAGAATGTACTCGAAGGTGATGTGCTGCTTCTTTTTCGAGCTGTGGTAGGCGCAGGCGTCGAGAAGCTCGGCAAGCGGGAACTTGCGATTCACGGGCATGATTTGTCCGCGCACTTCATCCGTCGCGCCGTGAAGCGAGATGGCGAGGCGGATCTGGCGCGGCTGGTCGGCGAGCTGGCGGATCTGCGGCGCGAGGCCGCTGGTGGAGACGGTGATGTGGCGCGCGCCGAGGCCGAGGCCCCACGGGGAATTGATGATGTCAATCGCGCGCATGAGGTTCGCGAAGTTCGCGAGCGGCTCGCCCATGCCCATGAAGACGAGGTTGCTCACGCGTTCGCCGGAGAGGCGCTCCGCCTCGATGAGCTGGCCGGCGATCTCGCCGGGCGAGAGATTGCGCGAAAAGCCGTCGAGCCCGCTCGCGCAGAATTTGCACCCATACGCGCAGCCCACCTGCGTCGAAACGCAGAGGGTGCGCCGGTCGCTCGCCTCGCCGTAGAGCGCGGGCGACGCGGGGATGAGCACGGTCTCGATGAGCGCGCCCTGTGTTTCCTTTCCGCTCGGCGGAAGTCGGAAAAGATATTTCCGCGTCGTGTCCTCGCTGCCGAGCGTGCGGAGATTTTCCAGCCGGAGAAAAGTGAACGTCTCGGCGAGATCGGCGCGCAGCGCGGCGGGGAGATCGCTCATGTCGGCGAAGGACGTGACGCGCTTTTCGTAGAGCCAGCGGAGCACTTGCGCGGCGCGATACTTTGGCTGTTCTCGCTGCACGAGTGCAGCCTCGATCTCCGCGGGGTCGAGGCTTTGGATGGCTTGCTTTGGCGGCGCGTCGGGCATGGGCAGACACATGGCCCACGAGTGGCGGCACGCCAAGCGGAGAGTGTCGGCCATGCTGCGCGCTTGCCACGCATCGCGCGCGGCATAGTCTGCGCGGCCTTCATGTATTCCACTCACGAGATTTTTTCCAAGATGCCGGCGTCAGCCTCGGCGCAGCTTTTCACCCACCTCGCCGACAACGAGAAGCCGCTGATGAAGGCGACCATCGAAACTCTGTCCAAACAGCGCAAGCTGCGCCCGGTCTTCGTCGAGCGGAAGCCGAAGGCAGAGCGCATCGCATGGCTGAGTGACGCGCTCGGGCGCAAGCAGAACGAGGGCGTCGCGGCGCATCTGCTGCAAATCTGGCTCGTCGGCACGCAGAAGCAGTTGCTCTGCGATTTCCTCGACGGTCTCGGGATCACGCACGACGAGCACGGCACCGTGGAGGAACTTCCCGCTGCGCCGGAAAAGGCGAAGCTCATCGAGGTCGTGAACACGCTGCTGGAGAAGCACGATCCCGCCGTCGTCGCGGTTTATCTGCACGCATTCCTCGCGACGAGTGACGCGGACTGGACTGCGCTCGATGAACTGCTCGGCGAGGACGCGCGGCTGAAGCTCGGCTAGCGGCGCGCTGCGTCGCGGATAATGCAACCGCTGCTCGAACATTTCGGCGTGGCCGTCGGCGCTATCACCGGTGCACTCGCGGCGCGCGGCAAGCGCGTGGATCTGTTCGGCGTGCTCGTACTCGCGCTGGTGACGGCGTTCGGCGGCGGAACGATCCGCGATCTTACACTCGGCGAGCATCCGATCTTCTGGGTGCGCGACGGCAGCTTCGTCATCACCGCGAGCGTGGCGGGGCTTGTCACATTTTTCATCGCACGCATCCGCGAAATGCCGCGCAACGTGCTGCTGATCGCCGATGCGCTCACCCTCGCATTTTTCACCGTGCTCGGTGCGGAGAAGGCGCTCGCATTTTCCGTCGCGCCGCAGATCGCGGTGGCGATGGGCGTGATCACGGGCGTCGCCGGCGGCATGTGCCGCGATGCGCTCCTGACCGAAATCCCACTCGTGTTCCGGCGCGAGATCCACCTTTACGCGACGGCGTCCGCGGTCGGCGCGGGGTGTTTTGTGGCGATGCGGCAGTGGCTGCCGGGGCGCACATCGGCGCTCGTCGCGGGGACGCTCATCACGCTCGCGCTGCGTCTCGCGGGAATCCGCTGGCGGCTCGGGCTGCCGGAGTTTGATCGGAAGAGTTGAGGATTGAGAGGAAGAAGCGCGTCCGGCTCCGCGCCTTTCAATTGTCCCCACGACCCCACGGACTTCTCGCAAAGCGTCGAATCTCAACTTTCAACCCTCAACTTTCTGCGATTGCGCGCGCACCGTCGCCCGCGCTAGCTGACCTGCATGGCAAACGTCGTTTTTCTCTGGCACATGCATCAGCCGTATTACGTGAATCCCACGTCGAAGGTGGCGATGATGCCGTGGGTGCGCCTGCACGCGGTGAAGGGCTACCTCGACATGATCAGCGTGCTCGCGGAATTCCCGGACGTGCGCGTGAACTTCAACCTCACGCCCGTGCTCATGCTCCAGATCGAGGAGCTGGTGCAGGGAAAAATCCGCGACCTGTGGCTCGACTGGTCGCGCAAGCCCGCGGCGGACCTCGATGAAAATGAGCGCCTCGCGATCCTCGAACATTTTTTCAAAATCCAGCACGACAATCTGCTGAAGCCCTTCCCGCGTTACGCGGAATTGCTCGCGAAGCGCGGCGTGAATTTTCAGCGCGACCGCGTGCGCGCTGAGCTGCGGCACTGGAGTGCGGATGATTTCCGCGATTTGCAGACGTGGTACAATCTTGCGTGGTGTGGCTTCACCGCCGTGCGGCTTTACCCCGAGCTGGCGGCGCTGAAGATCAAGGGGCGCAATTTTTCCGAGGAGGAAAAGCTGCGCGTGCTCGCCATCCACATGGAAATCCTCGCGGGCATCCCGCAGCTCTACGCAGACGCCGAGGCGCGCGGGCAGGCGGAGCTGACGACCACGCCCTTTTTTCATCCGATCCTCCCGCTCGTGTATGACAGCGATTTCGCGGAACGCGCCATGCCGGGACGCGCGCTGCCGAAGCGCTTCCACTGGCCGCAGGATGCGCAGGCGCAGCTCGATCTCGCGGTCGCGCAGCACACGCGGATGTTTGGCCGGGCGCCGCGCGGGCTGTGGCCGAGCGAGGGTAGCATCGCGCCGGAACTCGTGCCCCTCATGCAGCGCGCGGGCATCCAGTATTTTTGTTCCGATGAGGAGAACCTTTTCAATTCGCTGCGTCGCGACGGCATCCACGCGGATCATCTGGAACTCTTCCAAGGCTGGCGCGTCGAGCACGAGGGCGCGTCGGTGAATGCGGTGTTCCGCGAGAAGCCGCTGAGTGATTTCATCGGCTTCATGGCGGCGCGCAATGATCCGCACGATTCCGCGGCGCATCTGCTCAATCACCTGCGGCACATTGCCAATCACATCCCGCGCGACACGGGGCTCATCCCCATCGTCCTCGACGGCGAAAATGTGTGGGAGACATTCCGGGACGGCGGCGAGAGCTTCCTGCGCGAGATGTATCGCGGGCTCTCAAAGGGCGGCGATCAGCTTCGCAGCACGACGATCGAGAATCACCTGCTGCGCTGCCCGCCGAGGCGGACGCTGCAAAAGCTCCACAGCGGCTCGTGGATTTGCAGCAACTTCGACATCTGGATCGGCGAGCAGGAGGAAAATCGCGGCTGGGATTTGCTCGGCGAGACGCGCGCATTCCTCGAGCGCAAGCTGCCATCGCTCGCGCCCGAACAGCGCGACGCGGCGCTGCGCGAAGTGTATGCCGCCGAGGGCAGCGACTGGTTCTGGTGGTACGGGCCGGACTTCTCGACGGATTGCGACCAGCTCTTCGACGATCTCTTCCGGCAGCACCTGAAGAATGTGTATTCGATCTGCGGCGACAGTCCGCCCGCGGACCTGGATCGGAGCATCATCACCGCGCAGACCGCCGCGCTCTACTCGCCGCCACGCCGGCAGTTCACGCCGATCATCAATGGCCTGCTTGCGCCATTTTACGAATGGGTCGGCGCGGGGCTCTACCTCGCGGGCAGTGAGCAGGGCGCGATGTTCCGCGATGATCGCTTCCTGCGCGCGGTGCGCTTCGGCTGCGACACGCAGCGGCTGCATCTGCGGTGCGACCTGCGGCGCGCGGGCGACTTCACGATCAGCATCGTGTTTCACAGTCCCGCCGGCGTGCTCGTGAAGACGCCGCCTGCGGCGCGCGGCAGCAGTGGGAAACTCACGGTGCGCCAGGCCGACGCCACGGAGTGCGAGGCCGGGGATTTTTCCGCGGACGAAATCATCGAGATGAGCGTGCCGTTCTCCGCGCTCGGCGTGCCTGCCGACGCGGCGCTTCAGTTTCAGGTGAAGGTTTTCGAGAAGGGCATCGAGCGTGAATGCTACCCGGAAAATTCGCCCATCGCGCTGACCGTTCCCGGCGTCGAGAGCGCGCTCGCGGAGTGGGTGGTGTGAGGCGGTCGCCGCCGACGTCAGGCGATCGGCTGATCCAAATGACGAATGACGAATGACGAGGGCGTCGCAGCCACGGATGCTGGCCTCGCCCTTTGTCGTTCGTCATTCGGATTTGATTTCGCCATCCACACCGCATACCAACGAACCCCATGTCCCCCTCCCTCCGCACCCGTCGTTCCTTTCTCCGTGAGCTGGCGCTCGGTGCCGTCGTCGCGCCGTGGGTCGCGCGCGGGCTGCTCTCGCAGTCGCCAAATTCCGTCATCCATCACGCGAGCTTCGGGTGCTCGGGGATGGCGATGTCGGATGTCTCCGCGATCTCGAAGCACGCGGCAGTGAAGATCGTCGCGGGGTGCGATGTGGATGAAAAGCGCACGGTGGAATTTCGGAAAAAATTTCCTGACGCGCGCATCTACTCGGACTTCCGCGAGCTGCTGGAAAAGGAGAAGGATTTGCAGTCGGTGAACGTTTCCACGCCCGACCACATGCATGCGCCGATCGGCGTGAGCGCGCTGAATCGCGGGCTGCACGTCTATGGCCAGAAGCCGCTCGCGCATCATCTTCACGAAGTCCGCCGCATGACCGAGATCGCCCGCGAGAAAAAGCTGCACACGCAGATGGGCATCCAGATCCACAGCGGCTCGGAATACCGCACGGCGTGCAAGGCGGTGCAGGATGGGGTGATCGGAAAAATCATGGAAGTCCACACGTGGAGCAGCAAGAAGTGGGGCGACAACGGTGCCATGCCCACGAAGACCGAACAGCCGCCCGCGGGGTTGAATTGGGACCTTTGGCTCGG
>JANXZI010000010.1 GCA_025355595.1 Spartobacteria bacterium | reverse complement strand
TCGCATCGCTCGATCAGACCGGCGTCGGCCAGCTCGTGAAGATCGCCATCGAGAAGGGCCGCAAGACGCGCCCTGACATCAAGCTCGGCATCTGCGGCGAGCACGGCGGCGATCCCGACAGCGTGAAGTTCTTCCACCGCGCGGGCCTGAACTACGTGAGCTGCTCGCCCTTCCGAGTCCCCGTCGCCCGCCTCGCTGCGGCTCAGGCCGCGATCGAGGAGAAGCGCGCGGCGAAGAAGAAGTAGCCGCGCCTCGTAAGAGCGCGGGCTGATCTCCGCCACTCAGAACAGCGCGCGCAAGAGGCGCCCGCGCTTTCACAAGCGCGACTACGAATCAAAGCGGCCCCGGGAAACCGGGGCGGCTTTTTCGTGCGCCCGCGCAGGAATTTGCTTTCGCGGCCGCCGCACCGTGGACGGCCAGAACGGGGATCGGCGTCTGGGAGTGAGGGGGTCTGCTTACCCAAGCGGCCTGAGCCGCAGGTCGCGTAACGTCGTCAACCCATCCGCCTCGACGTGGCGCATCGGGCGGGCACCGGTCTTGCGATTCGGCCCGAAGCGGTGGCGTTCGTGTTGGAAAATGCCGTTGACGAATTCCTTGGTCCCGAGCACCGCGCCGTCGCAGAAGTAGCGCACCCGGCAGCGCAGCATTTCCCAGCGGGTGAGCTTGCTCTTGTTCGCGATGACTTCTTCCACGCGCTTCTTGCTGATGCCGCGTTTTACGCGCTGGCCGTTCGCTCCAGGGCTGCGCTGTTCGCCGGTGCCGAAGAGAAGTTCGCGGTATTTCTCCATGCTCGCTGCTTCGCCGATGTCGCCGTGTGCCCAGGTCGTCATCGCCGTCCGCACCCCACCCCGCGCCCGCCTTTTTCCTGCCACCGCCGCAGCGTAGCCGCACCAGCGATATTCTTTCGAATCCTCGACGATCCCGGCGCGGACCGGGTTGAGGTCGATGTAGGTGGACATGGTCACCAGTGCCTGGCCGCTCTCGACGAGCACGCTCTTGAAGCGCTCCTCCCACAGCGTGCCTTTGCGTCCCTGTCGGCGGTTGTGCCAGCCGCTGAAGCGTTGCTTGAGGCCTTTCATGAAGAAGCTCACGTCCCACATCCGCTTGAAGAAGCTCTCCCGCAGCGCCTCTGCCTCTTCGTTTGCGCCGAGTTTGCGGAGGTTTTCGAGTTGCCAGCGGATCTGGGAGAAGGCCTCCGGGCTGTAGAGGCGCTTGAGTTTGGCGAGGAGCGCGGCGTCATCGGGTATCTCCGGCGGGCGGTGCGGCACCTCGACGAGGATATGGAAGTGGTTGCTCATGATGCAGTAGGTGATGACGCGCACCTCGCAGAATTCCTCATAGAGGCGCATGAGACGGAGGAACTCCTCCTTTTCCTCCGGGCCAAGGACAAACTGGCGGTCCACGACGCGGGAGACGCAGTGGTAGTAGGCGAGCGGGTGATGTTCAGGGGCTTTGAGTCGGGACTTGCGCATGGTGGAAGGTGGCTGGGGTCGAAGTTCAACGCGACGGAGTGGAACGGGTTGCGGAGGCGAGTGCAAGCCATTTCTTACTATCAGTGCGTCCCTTTGTGTTTCCCTTTGTGTTTCCCTTTGTGTTCTTCCTTTGTGTTCTTCCTTTGTGTTCTCCTTCGTAAGGCCAGCCCTTGCCGCCGCGCAGTGGCACATTCGACGTGGGCGAGCCTTCGCTGGTCGAGATCCCGCCATTGTCGGACATGAAAATCACGACGGTTTTTTCCGTGAGTCCGTTCTTCTCCAGCGCCGCGAGCACGCGGCCAATGCCTGTGTCGAGCTGCTCCAGCATTGCCGCATAGACCGGATTGTTTTGCACGAGCCGCACCTGGCGATCGTGTTCCGCTCCGAACGCATCCGGCGGCGCGTTCTTCGCTTTCTCTTTGTATTTCTCCACGAGATTCGCGCGCGCCGATGGGCTGATGCACGGCGAGGAATGGCAGATACGCGTAGAAAGGTCCGTCCTTGTGTTCACCGATGAACTTCACCGCTTCGTTCACGATGCGCTCAGTCGTCTTCGGATCATTCTGATGGTTCGGCACGGGCAGATCGGACTTCGGATACCAGAACTGCACGTTGCCTTTTGCGCCTTCGCCATTCGTCAGTTCCTTGGGAAAGCCCTGCGCGCCGGGATAGAACTCGCCGCCGCCGAGATGCCACTTGCCCGCGAAAAACGTCGCATAGCCCGCATCGCGCAGCGACTCCGCGATGGTCACTTCTTCGAGCGCCAGATGATCCGCATTTGGCGCGGACTTCAGTTTGCCCGAGCGCATTCCCGGAATGAAATCGGTGATGCCGAAACGCGGCGGATACTTCCCGGTCATGATGCTCCCGCGCGTCGGTGAACACACGCAGCATGCAGCATAGCCCTGCGTGAATTTCATCCCGCGCTTCGCAAGGTCGTCAATGTTCGGCGTCTCGTAAAATGTCTTCGAGTTGAATGCGCCGACATCCATGTAGCCGAGATCGTCGGCGAGGATGAAGATGATGTTCGGCTTTGCATCTGCAGCGCAGAGTTGGCCGAGGGCGGTGAAGAGGACGGCGAGGAACAGGGGGATGGCTTTCATGGAATGGCGGTGCCATGGAGAAATCGAAGACCGAGGACTTTCCTTTGGCGGGAACAAGTATGCTGGCTTAAATCTCCACGCTCTCGTCCTTCCCGGGTTTGATCCGCAGATGCAGCAGCCGGGCTATGCAATCAGTTCGGTGATCACTCCCGAGCTGTCGCCGTGGCGTTCAGTTTCGACGCCGATGCCGTGGAGCAAGGTGAGCCAGGCATTGCAGAGCGGGGTGTCTTTCGCTGCCACGATGTTTTGCCCGAGCTTGATGCCTGCTCCACCGCCGGTGATGAGCGTGGGGCAGTTGTCGAGATTGTGTTCCGTGCGGATATTGCTGCCGTAGGCGAGCGCGGTGTGGTCGAACAGCCGCGTGCCGTCGGCTTCCTTGGTGGCTTTGAGTTTGGTGATGAGTCCTGCGAGGAGTTCGCTCTGCGCGAGATCGCGGCGTTGCGAGGCGTCCAGCTTTTCGCCAAGCGTCGAGTGGTAGTGGCTCATGTCATGCGCCTCGACCTTGATGCCGATGCTCGTGAGCAGCGTGCTCACGGGCTGGCGGTAAGTGAGCACGCGCGTGCTGTCCGTCTGAATGGCCGCGAGGATGATGTCGTACATGAGCGCAATCTCCTCGCGTCCGGCGAGGCCGGGCTGCGGCTCGGGGAGCGGGGCCTTGGGCTGCGGCACGCCGATCCATTGCTCGTCCTTGCTCAGGCGCGTCTCGATGTCGCGGATGCCTTGGAAGTATTCATCGAGCTTGGCGGTATCCGTTTTCCCGAGGCCGCGTTTCATGGCGTTGGCATTCTCCAGCACGGTGTCGAGCACGCTGCGTTTCTGAGCGAGCATGGCCTTCTGCTGCTCGATGGGTGTGGTATCTTTGGAAAAAAGACGATGGAAGGCTTCCACCGGACCCTTGTGTCCGCCGATGGGTTTGCCGCTGATGTCCCATGCCATCGAGAGTCCGGGGCCATGCCCTGAGGAATCCGAGTTTTCGCTGCCGTTGAGCTGCATGGAGGCAAAGCGCGTGTTCAGGCCGAGCTTCGCCGCCGCCACCTGATCGGCGGAGATGCTGTTGTGAAAACTCTGCCCCGGCTCCGCGAAACGGTTCGCGCCGGTGAGCCACATGGTGCTGCCCCAATGCCCATCGTTCGAATATTTGTTGCAGAGCCCCTGCACGATCGTGAAGTCCTTCTTGTGAGGCGCGAGTGGTGCGAGACCATCGGGCAGTATGTAGTCGGCACCGGGTTGTTTGATGTCAGGAAACCAGCTCTCAGTCGTGATGCCCCAGCCGAAGCCGAGAAAGATGAGCCGTTTCGGCGGCGCGACCGGAGCTGCGGCGGAGGCAAAGCGGCGGAAGCCGAGGGAAGCGAGGGCTGGCAGAGCAATGAGCGCAGTGCTGGAGCGGAGGAAGTGACGGCGCGGGATCGGTGAGGTGTTCATGAGGTTTGTCTCTGCGGGATTACTTCGTATGGAATTCTTTGCTGGCGACCAGTGCGTGGATGAACTCGCGCATCGCGAGATCCTTCTTGCCCGCCTGCCGCAGCATATCGGCGACGAGCGGCTCATCGCGAAAGCCCAGCGGTCTGCCGAGCGCATATTCGATGAGCGCTTCGCTGAAGCTGCGGGCGAAGGCGTCGGACTTGGACGCGACGATGTCGCGAAAGCCGAAGTAATCTTTGAACGCAGGGCCTTTGTGGAGCTGCGCGGCGGCTTCGATGGTCCAGGTCTTTTTCGTCGTCGGATCGGGCTTACCGCGGGCGTCGGTGGCCTGGTAGCTGTCCTCCGTGCGCCATTGCCCCGCCGCGTCGAAATTCTCCAGGCCAAACCCGATGGGATCGATTTTGCGATGGCAGCTCGCGCATTGCGGATCTTCCTGATGCGCCAGCAAACGCTCGTGGGTCGTGAGGACTTTCCCGGCGAGGCGCGTGATCGCCGGGACATTCGCGGGCGCGGGCGGCGGCGGGTCATGGAGCAGTGTGCGCAACACCCACGCGCCGCGTTCGACGGGACTGGTGCGCTCGCCGTTGCCACCCATGAAGTGGATGGCGGCCATGCCGAGCAATCCGCCGCGCGGCGAGTCCGACGGCAGCGCCACCTTTTCATACCCATCACCCTTCACGCCGGGGATGCCGTAGTAGTGGGCGAGCACACGGTTGATCACCACGTAATCGGATTTCAGGAGGTCGCGCAGGCTCACGTTGTGCCGCAGGAGATACTCGACAGTCTCATACACCTCGTTCTTGGCCGCGACCTTCGTTCCGTCGTCGAAGCGCGGATACAGCGCACGGTTAACCTCGAAAAAGTCGAACCGGTCCAAGCCGAGCCATTGGTGGGTGAAGGCGCGGACGAACCCCTCCGCCCGCGGATCATCGAGCAGTCGCTCCGTCTGCGCTGCGAGCACTTCGGGCTTCGTCAAATCACCGCGCTTCGCGAGATCCCGCAGCGCCGCATCCGGTGGTGCGGCCCACAGGAAATACGACAGCCGCGTGGCGAGTTCCGCACCTGTCAGCGGCCGGCGCTTGTCATCGGCAGTCGGCTCGGCGAGGTAGAGGAACATCGGCGAGGAGAGCACGACTGACAGCGTTTCCTTCAGCGCCGCGCTGTGCTTGTCGCCCGCTTTCATGCGCAAGTCGTAAAGGCCGAGCAAACGATCTACATAGCTCGCAGGCGGCACCGTCCCGCGGAAAGCCTCCATGGCAAAACGCTCCAACGCCGCCCGCACTTCCGGCAGCGATGGCGCAGGTGATTTGTCATCGAGCGGAATGCCCAGCGCCGCGATGCCGGGCGGCTTGGGCTTGGTGGCATTCGGGATGCGCTCGATTTCCATCCAGTCAATCCACAGCGCCACCTCGGGACCGATGCCGTTGCGCTTCACCGCCTCG
>JANXZI010000788.1 GCA_025355595.1 Spartobacteria bacterium | reverse complement strand
GCGAGCCCCCCGAGGTTATTGAGTCTCGCGTAAATGGTTAAGGGGCGAGCGGCGGCTATGGAGTGCGGCGATTCATCGCCGCTTTCGGCGGGAGCGCGGAGCGCGCGGCGGGGCCGCGCTCCGCGCGGAGCCAAAGCGGTGATGAGTCACCGCGCTCCAAAAGCTACCCGCTACCCGCCCGCTGCGCCTTCGCCGCCGGGCTTGGTCATCTCGACGGGGTCGAGTGCGGCGGCGAGCTGATCTTCGGGCAGCACTTTCTTTTCGATGCAAAGCTGGCGGACGGTCTTGCCGGTCTTCGCGCTCTCCTTCGCGATCTCGGCGGATTTGTCGTAGCCGATCACCGGCACGAGGCTCGTGACCATCGCCATCGAAAGTTCGATCAGCTCGGCGCAGCGCTCCTTGTTTGCGGTGATTCCCTCGACGCAGCGCCTGCGGAAAATCTCCGCGACATTCCCGAGCAGGCGGATGCTCTCCAGCATCGCGTGCGCGATGACGGGCATGCCGACATTCAGATCAAAATTGCTGAGCTGCGCCGCGGCCCACGTCACGGTCGCGTCGTTGCCGATGACGCGCGCGCAGACTTGCAGCACTGCTTCGCACATCACGGGATTCACTTTGCCGGGCATGATGCTGCTGCCGGGCTGCGTCTCGGGGAGTGAAATTTCGCCGATGCCGCAGCGCGGGCCGCTGCCGAGCCAGCGGAGGTCGTTCGCGATTTTCGTCAGGCTCGTCGCGACGGTTTTCAAAGTGCCGCTCGCCTGCACGAGCCCGTCCTTCGCGCTCTGCGCCTCGAAGTGATCCTTCGCCTCGCGGAATTCGTTGCCGGTCGTGCTGCTGAGGATTTTCGCGACGATGCCGGGAAAATCAGGATGGCAGTTCAGCCCCGTGCCGACGGCGGTGCCACCGATGGGCAGCTCCTCGACTTCGCGGATCGCCGCGCGCACGCGTTCGACAGCGAGTTCACACTGCCGCGCGTAGCCGCCGAATTCCTGGCCGAGCCGCACGGGCGTGGCGTCCATGAGATGCGTGCGTCCGATTTTGATCACGTCCCAGAATTCCTGCGATTTCGCCGCGAGCGCGCCGCGCAGCGCCTCGAGCGCGGGGATGAGCGTGATGCGGAGTTGCTCGGCGACGGCGACGTGGATCGCCGTGGGGATCACGTCGTTCGACGACTGGCCCATGTTCACGTGGTCGTTCGGATGAATGGGATCGCGCGATCCGATCGGCTTGCCGGCGAGCTGCGAACAGCGGTTCGCGATGACTTCGTTCGCGTTCATGTTCGTCGAGGTGCCGCTGCCGGTCTGGAAAATGTCGATCGGGAAATGCGCATCGAGCTTGCCATCCATCACCTCCTGCGCGGCCTGCGCGATGAAGCCGGCGCGCTCCTTCGTGATGCGTCCGAGTTCGAGATTCGCCTGCGCCGCTGCGCCTTTGATCATGCCAAGCGCGCGGATGAATTCGCGCCCGAAGCGGTAGCCGCTCACGGGGAAATTCAAAACGGCGCGCTGGGTGGATGCGGCGTAGAGTGCGTCGGCGGGGACCTCCATCGGGCCCATGGAATCTTTTTCAGTGCGGGTGCTCATGTGTTGGACGCGGATTCTGTTCGGCGCGCGACCGGATGTGTCGAGATGAAATGACGGAGCTCATGCCTCGTCACAGAAACGCACGCGGCGCGCGAATGCACCGAATCCGAACGGACACAATTTTGGTGCCGCGGATCAACGGAAGAATTCGCCAACCGCCTTCTCGCGAAAGGCGAAAATTTTTGCCAGTTGCGGTTTCACGAGCAAGGGATGGACGAGATCACCGAGCAGCCCGAATGGCAGCACGTAGGTGACGCGGTCAGTCACCTCGATTTTGTCGCCATCGAGCTGCGTGAATTGATGCTCGTGGTGCCAGATGCGGTAGGGGCCGATGCGCTGCTCATCCACGAAGAATTTGCCTTCCTCGACGTGGGTGATTTCGGTGAGCCAGCGGACGGGGATGCCGAGCAGTGGGCGCACGCGATACTCGATCATCATGCCCGGATGCACACGCTCCGGCAGCACGGTAAGGATCGTGAAGTCCAGTTCGGGCGGAGTGATTTTCGCGAGATTGCGCGGATCGGAAAAAAAGTCCCAAGCGTGTCCGATGCCGGCGCGGATGATTTGCGATGTTTTGAGGACATGAATCATGTCTCATCGCTCTCAGGCTGCGGTCAGCGTCCGGAGAAATGCCGCGAGCGCGAAAAATGTCGGCGCCCACAGTCCGACAAAAATTCCGAACCGCTCCGCGTGTGCTGATGCGGCCTCATCTTTCCCCTTCTTGAGATACCAGATAGCGATCGAGCCCAGGATGGAAAGGAAGCCGAGCACCGCGCAGGCATTGCTCAGGAGGAGGAAGGTTTCTTTGTTCATGTCGTGTGGTTGTTGAAGGGTTGTTCGCGGAGATCAGGGGAACGCATCCGCGGAACGTTCGGATGCAATTCGCATTCACGTGAGTGCATGAAAAAGCAAAACCCGGGACGCGAGCGCGTGGATGGACGCAGCGAGCGGAGCTTCACACCGCGCGCATGGTTTTCGAGACCCTGAACATTTTGAGCACTGCGTCGCGGGCCGCGGCATGATCCACGATCGGGCGCGGATAGTTTTTTGCAATGGGCACGCCCGCTGGCGGCGGTTCGCAGAGTTTCGCCACGGGCACGTCGCGGAGATCTTGCACCCATGATCGAATATACGCGCCCTCGGGGTCGAACCGCTTCGTCTGCGACCACGGATTCTGGATTCGGAAATACGGCGCGGCGTCCGTCCCGGTGCTCGCGCTCCACTGCCAGCCGCCGTTGTTGCTCGCGATCTCTCCATCCACGAGCAGGCGCATGAAATGGCTCTCGCCGTGCATCCACCAGATTCGGAGATCCTTCGTCAGAAACATCGCGGTGATCATCCGCACCCGGTTGTGCATGTAGCCGGTGGCGGCGAGTTCACGCATCCCGGCGTCCACGATGGGGAAGCCCGTGCGTCCCTCGCGCCACGCGTCGAAATCCGCGCGCGCCGCGGCATCACTCTGCCACGCGCCGCCATCTTCGGGACGCCAGTGGGCACGCCAAGGAAGGCCGCGGGTCTCCGGCTGGAATTCGTGTTCGAGTGCCTCCGGTGTGTGCCAGAGCACTTGCAGGTAAAATTCGCGCCAGATGAGTTCGTTGATGAACGTCGCGACGCCAGACTTCTCCGCGACCGTCGTCGCCGCGGAACTCACACGGCGGCAGTCGCGGAGCACTTCGCGGATGGAGAGCAACCCGTGCCGCAGATCCTGTGAGATGCGCGCGGTCCCATTTTCGGGAGGAAGATCGCGCCTCGCCCCGTAGAGAAAAACCGGGCCATCGAGAAATCGCGCGAGCCGTTGGCGAGCGGCCGCCTCGCCGGGCGGGAGGATTCGCGCCGTGTTCGCGAGCCCCCATCGCGCGGGTGTCGGGAGTGGATCGCTTTTCACCGAAGCAGGGACGACGATGCGCGCGACGGTCCTGCCGACCGGCGGCTCGGGCAATTTGCTCCAAGCCCGCGCATATGGCGTGAAGACGCGGAACGACCGTCCGTCACCCGTGAGCACTTCATCCCGTTCGTGGATGGCGATGTCTTGGAAGCCATGCACCTCAATTCCGAGGCTGCGCGCCTTCGTCGCGATCCGCTGCTCCATCTCACGCCCGAATGGATCGGGGTCGCGATTAAAGTAGATCGCACTGGCACCGGTCTCGCGTGCGAGTTGTCCGAGCACCTCGTCCGCGCGTCCGCCGCGGATGATGAGCCGTCCGCCTTTTGCCTCGAGACTGCGATGCAGCGACGCGAGTGAGCCGCAGAGAAATTCCTGCCGCGCCGCGCCGCACCAATGGTGTGCCCCGGTCCATTCGCTGGTGATGAACACCGGCACGATCTGATCGTGCGCCGAGAGCGAGGCGTTCAGCGCCGTGTTGTCAGCCAGCCGCAGGTCGCGCCGGAACCAGTGAATCGCGATGCTCATTTCACCGCGGCCTTTCAACGAGCCTCGCCGATGCGGATCATCACTTCGTTCCGGCGCATGAAGGTCGGTATCCACGGCGGATCGTAATAGGCAAAGGTCGGCGCGCTTTTTTCGATCACCTTTTCCGCGTCGAGCCGCGCCCTCAGCGTCTCGATGGCGACCTTCTCGTTTGCCGTCGTGCGACCGCCGTCAAATCGCAGCACGGCAAATCTCGCCGCCGGCACTTTGCCGAGCGTCACGTTTTCTCCCGATGGCTCCGGCACACCTTTTTCCACCGCCTTCTTCGGCATGATGAAACTCATTGTCTTTTTGTCCTTCGTGCTGTCGATCAGCACCGGCGCGGTCATCGCGATCTTCTCGGAGCCTTCGTTGCTGCCGGTGATGAATCGGAACAGCTTTCGAAAGCCGCCATTCATCTCTGCGCCTTCCATCGCAGTCGTCGCGACGGTGAGCGCCGGGTAGTCGCGGATCTCAAATTTTCCGTCGGTGCGGATGACTTTGTATTCGGGAGTCTCCGTCGCGGCGCGCGAGGTGGAGACGAGCCAGAACGCGGCGAGAGCGACCAGCAGAGCGGTGACGGTGAAAAGTGGAATGGTGCGTTTCATGGGTTGGATAAAGACGAGGCCGTCAAAGTCGGAAAGCTGCGAACAGCGCAGCCGACCAGCAATTAACTTCCGAGTTTTAGCCGATACGCCAGCCGCCTTCGTCTGGATTCCTTCCGGAGCTGCGTTTCTTCAAGCAGCGCCGCTCAAGCCGTCACGGGTAGGGCTTGCGATGTTACAGACAGACACGCTCATCAGTCGTGGTTGGGCGCGGGTTGGAAGCTCTTTGCGAGGCGCGGATTTTCGCCGCCTGTTTCTGAATGGCCTCGCGCCGGGCATCGTCCAGTCGCGCGAGGTTGCGCACCTGCATCGCCATGCGCTGATTTTTCCGCAGCATCGGCTCGTGCTGGAGCAGGAAATCCCAGTAGAGCGTGGTGAAGGGACACGCCTTCGGGCCGGTTGCCTCGGCGGGATCGAAGCGGCAGCCCGCGCAGTAGTTCGACATGCGCTGGATGTATTTGCCCGTCGCGATGTAGGGCTTGCTCGCCATGATGCCGCCGTCGCCGTGCTGCGACATGCCGAGCGTGTTCGGAAGCTCCACCCATTCCACGGCATCGACATAGACAGCGAGATACCATTCATGAACTTCTCGCGGCCTCACCCCGAGCATCAACGCGTATAGCCCCGTGACCATCAGCCGTTGAATGTGGTGCGCGTAGCCGAGTCGCAAGGTCTGACCGATGGAGTCACGCAGGCAGGCCATTTCGGTGTCGCCGGTCCAGTAGAATTTCGGCAGCGGCTGGTCGGCATCAAGCGCGTTCATGTCCAGGTAGCCGGGCATCAAGCGCCAGTAAATTCCGCGCACGTATTCGCGCCAGCCGAGAATTTGGCGGATGAATCCCTCCACGCTCGCAAGCGGTGCA
>JANXZI010000774.1 GCA_025355595.1 Spartobacteria bacterium | reverse complement strand
CTCATGAACTACTGGGGCCCGCTCGCGAACCATAAGTCCTCCGACTGGATCGTGGACGCGACTTGCGCGGTGATGGAAATGCCGGACGTCGCGCCCGATCTGCTGCTCACGTACATCCCGCACCTCGACTACGATCTCCAGCGTTACGGCCCCGTGAGCCGCGAGGCGGACAAGGCGCTCGACATCCTGCTGGGCCATCTCTCCCGCCTCGAAGCAAAGGCCGCGGAGTGTGGCTACGAGTGGCTCGTCTTCGGCGACTACGCGATCGAGCAGGTGCATGATGGCGCGATTTTTCCAAACCGCCGCCTGCGCGAGGCAGGGCTCTTCGGCACGCGGACGATCGAGAAAATGGCTTACACGGATTTTTTCACGAGCCGTGCGTTCGCCGTGTGCGATCACGGTTTCGCGCACGTGTACTGCCGCGACGAAGCGTCGAAAATCGCGGCGGCGGAAGCGCTCCGCACGCTGCCGGGCGTCGCGGAAGTGTGGGACAAGACCGCGCAGGAACGGCACGGCATCGCGCACCGGCGCAGCGGCGATCTCGTGATCACCGCGGCGGAGAGCGCGTGGTTTGCGTATCCGTGGTTCACGGATCGCGACGAGGCGCCCGACTACGCGAGCCACGTGGACATCCACAACAAGCCCGGTTACGACCCGTGCGAACTTTATTTCGGATGGCCGCCGGGCAGCGTGAGTTTTGACACGCGAAAAATCCGCGGCACGCACGGCAGCAATCGCACGGGCCTCGAAGTCGCCTGGGCCACGTCGCTGAAAATTCCGCAGCTCCCCGTGACGCAGCTCGACCTCGCGGGCGCGGTGAAGTCGTGGATGGAGGGCCAGCGGTGAGCGGCGAGGTGCGGACGATCAAGCAGCGCGTGACGGTGAACTGGGATTTCCCGGTGACATTCACGCACGGGCTTTTCCGCGCGGAAAACCGCGTGCTCGCGGACACGATGCGCAGGCTCGGTGAGGATCGGCGGCACCGCGCGCTGGTCTTCGTGGATTCGCACGTCGCCGCCGCGCGATCGGAACTCGTGCGCGAGATTGAAGATTATTTCGCCGCGCACACCGTGCAGATCGAACTCGCGCTTGCGCCGCGCATCGTGCCCGGCGGCGAGGCGATCAAGAACGACCTCGCGCTCGTCGAGGGCTTCATGCGGCTGATGCTGGAGACGCACATGGACCGGCAGTCGTTCATCATCATCGTCGGTGGCGGCGCGGTGATGGATGCCGTCGGCCTCGCCGCCGCGCTCGTGCATCGCGGGCTGCGGCAGATCCGCGTGCCCACGACGGTGCTCGGGCAAAATGACGCGGGCGTCGGCGTAAAGAACGGCGTGAATTTCATGGGCGGAAAAAATGCGATTGGAACATTCGCGCCGCCGTTCGCTGTGCTGAACGACTTTGATTTTCTCGTCTCACTCCCACAGCGCGACTGGCTCTGCGGAGTGGCCGAGGCGTGGAAGGTCGCGATCATCCGCGACCGCGAATTCTTCGACTGGCTGACGGCGAACGCGGAGAAATTTCCGGCGCGCGACATCGCGGCGATGGAGCATCTGGTGTATCGCTGCGCCGAGGAGCACCTCGAGCACATCCGCTCGAATGGCGATCCCTTCGAGTATGGCCGGGCGCGCCCGCTCGATTTCGGCCACTGGTCCGCGCACAAGCTGGAACTCATGTCCGGCTTCCGCATCAGCCACGGCGAGGCGGTCGCCTTTGGCGTGCTGCTCGACTCCAGCTACGCGAAGGAGAAGGGTTGGATCTCGGCGGCGGAGTTTGCGGTGATCGATCGAGGGCTGCGGCAGAGCGGATTTCCGCTGGTGCACGACGAGGCATTCGTGCGAGACGTCTCGGGACAGCTAGAAATCTTTGCGGGCCTGCGCGATTTCCGCGAGCACCTCGGCGGCGAATTGTGTGTCACGTTTCCGCAGGGCATCGGCGCGCGCTTCGAGATGCACGAGATCGAGCTGCCGCTCATGCAGCGTTGTCTGGAAAACTTGCCGCGGACGTAGCGCGCCGGTATCCATCCCGCCACGCAATGATCGTCCAGCATCAGCCCCCGCTCCACCTCAGCTACTGCCTGAACATCCACCCCGGCGAGTCGTGGGCGGAGAATCTCGCGGCGATCCGCGAGAAGGCGGTGGCTGTGAAAAAGCACGTCTCACCGGACGGCTGGTTCGGCCTCGGGCTGCGGCTCAGCGCGCAGGCGGCCGCGGAACTCGCGGGCGATCCCGCGCTGCGGAACGAGGCGCTCGATGTCTTCGCCGAGCACCAGCTTTATCCGTTCTCGGTGAATGCGTTTCCGTACGGCAAATTTCACGCGGGGCTGGTGAAGGAAAATGTCTATGCGCCCGACTGGCGATCCGCCGCGCGGCGCGACTACACGATGCAGGTCGCGGACATCCTCGCCGGCTGGCTGCCGGAGGGAGTGGACGGATCGATCAGCACCGTGCCGTGCTCGTTCAAGGAATGGATCACGAGTCCGGCGGAAGCCATGGCGATGGCCGGAAATCTCGGCGTCGTCGCCGCGTATCTTGCCGCGCTGCACGAGGACACGGGGCGTGAAATTCACCTCGGACTCGAGCCGGAGCCATCGTGCTACCTCGAAACCACCGCGGAGACTGTCGCATTTTTCCGGGACGCGCTCTGGTCTCGCGGTGCCGAAGTGGTGCGGAGAATCCGGGGCTGCGATGCCGCGCAGGCCGAGGGGATTTTGCGCAGGCACATCGGGGTGTGCTTCGACACATGCCACGTCGCACTGCAATTCGAGGATCCGCTCGCGGCATTGCGCACGTACCGCAGCGAAGGCATCCGCATTTCCAAAGTGCAACTGAGTGCCGCGCTGATGACCGGCGGCGGCAAGGATTGCTGGGAGGCGTTGCGCCCGTACGCCGAGGGCGTCTATCTTCATCAGGTGAAGGCGCGCACCGTCACCGGGATCATTCGCTCGTGGACTGATCTCCCGCTGGCACTCGCTGACGAGGACGGGCGCTACGGTGTTGAGGAGGCACGGGTGCATTTCCACGTCCCGCTTTTTTTCAAAGGCAACGGCCGGCTCGCCAGCACGGTGTCCACGCTCACGCCGGATTTTTTCCGCGAGCTGCGGCAGGGCGCGACGCGCCACGTTGAGATCGAGACCTATACATTCGACGTGCTGCCCGAGGAGATCCGCCCCGCCGACGTCGTGAGCAGCATCGCGCGCGAGTTTACATGGGTCGGCGAAAACCTGTAGCCATCCGTGGCGGGGAAAGTTTTCTAAGCACGCCGCAGCACACGAGTGAACTGAGCGGGAAGCAACGAACGCCTCACCTCGAAATCATGCGCGAAGCGATCCTCACCGCACTCCTCGCCCTCAGCGCGCTCGGGCCTGCCGCGGCCTCGCACGCCGCGGAGAAACTCGGCTACAACCGGGACATCCGGCCGATCCTCTCGGATAAATGCTTCCACTGCCACGGCCCGGACAAAAACAAACGCGACTCCGGCCTGCGGCTCGATGTGCGCGAGGACGCCATCGCAGACCGTGATGGCTTCCAGGCGATCGTGCCGGGCAAGCCGGACGAAAGCGAAATCATCGCGCGCATTTCGACGACGGACGCGGACGACCACATGCCGCCCGCAAAGGCGAAACTCGAAAGCCTCACGGCGGCGGAAATCGCCATGCTCAAACGCTGGATCGCCGAGGGCGCGGAGTATGAGACGCACTGGGCCTTCATCCCTCTGAATCCCGTCGCGGGGCCGAAAGCTGGTGAGGATTTGCGGATCGACATCGCGGTCTCCGCCGGTCTCGCGCAGCGCGGACTGAAGCTCCAGCCCGAGGCGGATCGCGGCACGCTCATCCGCCGCCTGAGCTTCGACATCACGGGGCTGCCGCCGAGCCCGCCGGAGATCGCCGACTTTGAAAAGGACACCGCGCCCGGTGCGGACGAGCGCCTCGTGGATCGGCTGCTCGCGTCGCCGCGCTTCGGCGAACGCATGGCGGTGGACTGGCTCGACATTGCGCGCTACGCGGACAGTTACGGCTTCCAAGTGGATCGCGAACGCGAGATGTGGCCGTGGCGCGACTGGGTCATCCGGGCGTTCAACGAGAATTTGCCGTTCGACAAGTTCATCACCTGGCAGGTCGCCGGCGACCTGCTGCCGAAGGCCACTGACGATCAGATTTTGGCGACGGCGTTCAACCGGCTGCACCAGCAGGAGAGCGAGGGCGGCAGCGTCGAGGAGGAATATCGCATCGAGTACGTGGCCGACCGTGTGCAGACTTTCGCGACGGCATTCCTCGGGCTGACGTTCGAGTGCTCGCGCTGCCACGATCACAAGTTCGATCCGATCACGCAGAAGGAATACTACGGGCTGTCCGCGTTCCTGCAGAACATTGACGAGGCGGGGCTCTACTCGTTCTTCACGCCGTCCATGCCGACGCCCGCGGCACCCATCATGGATGCCGCCGCAAAGGAAAAACTCGCGACGCTCCAGCGCGCAGTCGCCGATGCGGAAGGGAAAACCGCTGCGCTGCGCGAGTCGAAGCACGAGGCATTTGAGCAGTGGCTGAAATCGCGCCCGGCGGAGGTCGCGATGCCGGGTGAGATTGGCCGCTTTAACTTCGACACGCTCGAAAAAGGGAAGCTCGCAAACATGCTCGACGAGAAGCAGCCCGCGCCACTGAAGGGCGGAAACAAGCTGGTGCCCGGCGTGAGCGGGCAGGCGGTGCAATTTTCCGGCGACGATTCGCTCGATCTGGCATTCGGGAATTTCCGGAGCAGCGATCCGTTCAGCGTTTCGCTCTGGTTGAAGACGCCGGACAAGAAGGAACGCGCCGTCGTCTTCCACCGCTCGAAGGCGTGGACCGATGCGGCGAGCCGCGGCTACGAACTGCTCATCGAGGACGGGCGGCTGAAGTGGTCGCTGATCCATTTCTGGCCCGGCGATGCGATCTCGATTCGCACCGCGCAGCCGCTCGCGATCAACGCATGGACGCATGTCGTGGTGACGAACGACGGCAGCGGGCGCGCGGCGGGACTGCGCATTTTTGTGAACGGCGCGACGGCTGCGAGCGAGGTAATCAGGGATCGCCTCACGCGCGACATCACGGGCGGCGGCGGTGACAACATCGCGCTCGGCGAACGCTTCCGCGACCGCGGTTTCAAGGGCGGGGCGATTGATGATTTCCATGTCTTCGCGCGCGCGCTCACGCCACTCGAAGCGCTTGCGGCATTCGACAAGCAGAAGGCGGAGGCCGCGCTCCCCGATGCAGCGCTCTTCGATTATTTCCTCGCCACGGCTGACGACG
>JANXZI010000768.1 GCA_025355595.1 Spartobacteria bacterium | reverse complement strand
TTGTCGCCCACGATGCTTGGCGACGCCTTGCACTCCTCGCCGAGTTCGTGCTCCCACTGTTTCTTTCCGTTCTTCGCGTCGTAGCACGTCACCATCCCTTGCGAATCCACGAGGAAGACCAGCTCGCCGTTGCTCACCGGGCTCGTGATGTCCGGAATGCCGTCCTCGGCCTTCCATCCGAGGTGCGTCTGTGTCACATCGCCGCTGCCGTCAGTTCGGATCGGCTGCAGCGAGTGCGTGGGGCTGATTGTGAAAAGCGTGCCTCACGCAAAAACCGGCGACGGCGTGACCTCGCCATCGAGCGACTCCGCCCGCCACATTTCCGCGCCGTCCTTCGGCGAATACGCGATGACCCATGGCAGCGCGAGCGTGATGAGCTGAGTCTTGCCCGCGGCCTCGATGACGATCGGCGTGGCCCAGGATGCGCCGACGTTCCGCTCCTTTTCCCACACGACTGCGCCGCTTGCGCCGTCGAAGGCAAAGAGCCTGCTCAGTTTGTCGTCCACCTCGCCCTGATCAATCTGCACGATCACGCGATCCTGCCACGTCGCGAGCGACGATGCGTGGCCATACGAATTCTTCGGAATGACGAGGTGCTTCGCCCACGCGACGCTGCCGTCGAAATTGAAGGCAGCAAGATTGCCGTTCGCGAAGATGGCATACGCGCGGCGTCCATCGGTCGCCACGGTCGGCGCGGCCATGCCGCTCTGGTCGGGCGGTTCCTGTTTCTCATCGGCACCGCGCTCGACCTTCGGCACGGCGGTCTGCCAGAGCAATTTTCCACTCTGCACATCGAAGCACATCACCTCGCACTTCGCATCGTCGCCGCCGGAGAGGAACACGCGGTCGCCCCACACGACGGGTGAATTAAATCCCGCTACGGGCACGGCGACCGACCATGCGATATTCGTGCCGGCCTTCACGTCGAACGTCAGCGGTGCATGGCCGCCCGCGGCGACGCCGCCGCCATCGGGTCCGCGGAAGCGCGGCCAGTTCGCGCGGTATTCCTCCGGGGTCGGCAGGTCCGCCGCGAGCGCGGCAAAGGCACCGGTGATCGCGATCAACGGCAGGAGAAGCTTGCGGGCGCGGAATGTTTTCATGGCGGAGTCCGGCAAAGCTAGCGTCCCGGTGTCGCGGTTGCGCAGGAAAATCGGCGGCTACGTTGGGCTTCCATTGCCGCGGGGGCTTGGCGTTTACTCCCGCTCCCACTCCCCGACCCATGAGCCAGAAATTCCGTATCGCCGGCATCAATTTCGATCACTTCCACATGGGCGATCTGCTGCGCATGACCCACGAGCATCCGGACTCCGAGCTGGTGGGAATCTGCGACGCGCAGCCGGAGCGGATGCGCGAGGCGCACCGGAATTTTGCGATTCCTGACGAGCGCATTTTTACTGACGTGGATGCGTGCATGGAAGAGGCGCGGCCCGATGTGGTGATCCTGTGCCCGGCGGCGGCGAAGCACGGCGAATACGTCGCGCGGGTGGCGAAATTCGGCGTGCATGTGCTCTTGGAAAAACCATTTGCCGTGTCGCTCGCGGAGGCGGATGCGATGCTGGCGGCGATGCCCGCGGGAAAGCTGCTCGCGATCAACTGGCCGCTGCGCTGGGCGGAATGCTGTGTGACGGCGAAGCGGATCATTGACGAGGGAGTGATCGGTGAGGTGCGCGGCTTTCATCACTACGGCGGAAATCGCGGCCCGCTCTGCCACGGCGCGGACAAGATCGAGAAGGAGCCGACGGCGGCGGAAAAATCGGCGAGTTGGTTTTACCAAAAGCGCGCGGGCGGCGGCTCGCTGCTCGACTACCTCGGCTACGGCACGACGCTTGGCACGTGGTTCATGGGCGGTCGCGTGCCGCTCGAAGTGACGTGCGTGACTGATGAGCCGCCGGGCCTCGAAGTGGATGAGCACAGCGTGGTGGTCGTCCGCTACGAAAGCGGCCTGTCGAAATGCGAGACGCGCTGGGGGACATTCACCGACCCGTGGACGCATCAGCCGCAGCCGAAGTGCGGCTTCGCGATCTGGGGGAGCGCCGGCACGGTGAGCTGCTACGACTACGATCCGATCGTGCGTGTGCAGACGCGCGCGAAGCCCGCGGGCTTTGACATGCCGTGCGACACGCTGCGTGCGCCGGAGCGAAATCCGGTGGAGTATTTTCTCCACTGCATAGCCACCGGCACACCGCTGAGCGGGCCGCTCTCGCCGGAGATCTCACGGATCGGCCAGCAGATCGTGGACGGCGCGGTGCAGAGTGCGCGGGAAAAGCGCACGGTGAAGTTGCCGGCAAAGTAGGCGAGGTTTTCCAACCTCGCGAGGGAGGATGAGCGAAGGCGGCGCGACGGTGCGGAGCGTCGGCGCGATCGGGAGAGTGCGACGTGGGCTTCCGCCCATGCCTACGATCCGCGCCGCGTCGCTGTGCTCAGTCGCGCAATTATCGTCATGACGCCGATGCGGGCTCGTTGCATTCTCCGTGCATGAGCGACCGCGCGCCACAAGCCGACCCGCATCAGCCCGCGTCGCGCCCGACGGAAGGCGATGTGTGTATGCACGCCGTGGCGCTCGCGGAGCGGCTGCTGGGCGAGGCGCTCAAGCAGCAAACGCGGGCGGAATATGCCGAGGCTGCGAAGCTCCGACGCCTGCTGAACGATCCGGCCGGCAGGGCGTTCACGTTCGCGATGGTGGATCAGGTTTTTCGCAGCCGCGATCCAGCGGCTGAGGCGCGGCGCTGGCGCGGATTGCTGCGGACGTTCGGCGTCCCGCGCTATCTCCCGATCGGTGATCGGATGCTGATGTTTGCAGGCGCGGCGGGCAGCCGCGTGTTGCCGGGTGTGGTGATGAAGGCCGTGGCAACGCGGATGCGTGATGAAAGTTCACACGTGATCCTCGACGGTGAGAAGGAGCCGCTGAATCACTATCTAAGCGTGCGGCGGGGGGAGGGATTTCGTATCAATCTCAATCACCTCGGCGAAGCGGTGCTCGGCGACGAGGAGGCTGCACGGCGACTCTCCGCAGTGCTTGCTCATCTCGCTGATCCGGCGGTGAGTTGCATCTCGGTAAAAGTCTCGGCGATCTTCAGCCAGATCAATCTGATCGCGTGGGATGAGACAGTGGCTGAGATCAAAGTGCGGCTGCGCACGCTGTATCGCGCGGCAGCGGCGGGAGGGAAATTTGTGAATCTCGACATGGAGGAATACCGCGACCTCGCGCTGACCGTCGCGGCGTTTCGCGGCGTGCTCGATGAGCCGGAATTTCGCACGCTGTCCGCGGGGATTGCACTCCAAGCTTATCTGCCCGAGTCATTCGCCGCGCAGCGCGAACTCACGGAATGGGCGCGTGCGCGCGTGGCCGGCGGTGGTGCGCCGATCAAGATCCGCCTCGTGAAAGGCGCGAACCTCGCGATGGAAAATGTCGAGGCGGAACTGCACGGCTGGCATCCGGCACCGTATGGATCGAAGGCGGAGACCGATGCGAATTTCCGGCGTCTGCTCGAATACGGCTGCGCGCCTGCGAATGCCGCGGCAGTCCGGCTGGGTGTGGCGAGTCATAATCTTTTCGACGTGGCACTCGCACTCACATTGCGCGAACACAATGGCGTCGCACGATTTGTGGAAATCGAGATGCTCGAAGGCATGGCGAATCATCAGGCGCGTGCGGTGCGCGATGCGGCGAGCGGCCTGCTGCTCTACGCGCCCGCGGTGGGGCGTGATGATTTCCTCAGCGCGATGGCGTACCTCGTGCGGCGGCTCGATGAAAATACCGCGCCGGAAAATTTCCTGCGCGACATGTTCGGCATGCGCCCCGGTTCGGCAGAGTGGGAGCGCCAGCGCGAGCGCTTCGTGCGCGGCTGGAGCGAGCGAACGACGATGTCCTCCGAGTCGCGTCGCAAAACGCCTTCCGTCCAGCCCGCGCAGGCGGCGGATTTTCAAAACGAGCCGGACTCCGACTGGACGCAGCCATCCGTGCGCGCGTCCCTGACGGATGCAATTCGTTCGTGGAAACCGGAGCCGCTGCCGGAATTGCCTGAGCTCGATGCGATGCTCCGCAGTGCGTGTGCGGCGCAGCCGGCTTGGGCTGCGATGGGCGGGCCCCATCGTGCCGCGATTCTGCATTGCGCGGCAGAGTTCATGAGCACACAGCGTTTCATCACGCTCGCCTGTCTGCGTTCCGAAGCAAAGAAGGCAACGGCCGATGCGGATGGCGAAGTGTCCGAGGCGATTGATTTTGCCCGCTACTACGCCCGCACCGGTGGAGTGCCGGATGGCGTAAGCGCGAAAGCGCTTGGCGTCGTCGCCGTGGTCTCGCCGTGGAATTTTCCGTATGCCATTCCCGCGGGCGGAGTGCTCGCGGCGCTGAAGGCGGGCAACTGCGTCGTGCTCAAGCCCGCGCGCGCGACTGTGCAGATCGCGTGGCTGCTCGCGCGGCAGCTTTGGGCGGCGGGTGTTCCGCGCGACGTACTCCACTTTTTCCCGTGCGACGGGACGACGGGCCGCGCGCTCATCACCGATCCGCGCATCGCGTGCGTCGTGCTCACGGGCAGCTACGAGACGGCGCGCAAGTTTCAGGACTGGCGGCCTGCGCTGCCGCTGCTCGCGGAGACGAGCGGGAAGAACGCGATGATCATCACCGCGCAGGCGGATCGTGAACTGGCGATCAAGGACCTGGTGCGCTCCGCATTCGGCCACTCTGGGCAGAAGTGCAGTGCGGCGAGCCTCGCGATTTTGGAGGCGGAAGTGTACGACGATCCCGTTTTTCGCCGGCAACTTCGCGATGCCGCGGCGAGCCTGCCCGTGGGTGCGGCAACAGATCCGCGCAGTGTCGTCACGCCGCTCGTCATCGCGCCCGGCGACGATTTGCGCCGCGCGCTGACCGCCCTCGATCCCGGTGAGGAGTGGCTGCTGGAGCCGCGCCAACTCGGCGACGCCCCGTATGCGTGGACGCCCGGCATTCGGCTCGGCGTGTGGGCCGGTTCTTGGTTTCACCAGACGGAATGTTTCGGCCCTGTGCTCGGGATGATGCGCGCGGATTCGCTCGCGCAGGCGATCGAGTGGCAGAATGCGACCGCCTACGGCCTCACTGCCGGCCTGCACTCGCTCGATCCCGATGAGATCGCAGCGTGGAAGGAACGCGCGCAGGCCGGCAACCTTTACATCAATCGCGCCATCACTGGAGCGATCGTGCAACGCCAGCCGTTCGGTGGATGGAAGCGTTCGTGCATCGGGCTGGGAGCGAAGGCGGGCGGGCCCAACTACGTGCTGAGCTTCTGCCGCGTGAGCGAGGAGGCGGATCTGAAGGATGATTTTCGCGCGGCGTGGGAGAGTCACTTTGCGGTCGCGCACGACCCGTCCGGTTTGCGCGCGGAGAGCAATGTGTTCCGCTACCGTCCGTGTAGGGGTGTGATCCTCCGGCTCGAAGCGCATGATCGTCACGTGATCGAGCGCGCGCAGCGTGCGGCGCAGGTCACCGGATCGCCTTTGACGGTCAGCCTTCGCTCGGAGGAGAGCGACGCGCAATTTGTGGCGCGTTTGCCCGAGAGCGCGCAGCACGCGGAATTTTTCCGAACTGTGAGCACGCCGTGTGATGACGTGTTGCGCGCCGTTCACGGCGCTGGCTTGAACTGGATCAACGCGCCGATGCTCGCCTACGGCCGCATTGAACTCACTCGATGGACCCGCGAGCAGGCCGTTTCCGAAACCCGCCACCGTCACGGACAACTTCCGGTCTTCCCGCGCTTGCGATAATTCGCCACCAATTTTTACTCCACCCTCCGAACGTCAGATTCCAAAATCTGCTCCCACCCCATGAACAAGCTCCGCGTCTGCTCCCTGATTCTTTCGTTCGCCGCACTCTGCCCGATGCAGAGCGCGCGGGCTGGTGAAGTCTTCGTCGAGGCGGAGAGCTTCAAATCATCCGGCGGCTGGGAAAAAATGACCGGCATGACTGCGAAAACCGCGTCCGGTCTCGCGCTGCTCAGCGGTGCGGGCGGCGCGAAAGACGGAGTGGCGACAGCGACCGTGAGCATCAAGGACGCGGGGCACTACCGCGTCTGGGTGCGCTACTCGAGCCATCCGAAATACCGCGGGCCTTTTCACATCACTGCTCTCGCGGGTGAGCGTGTGCTGGGCGATGCGCTGTTTGACGACACCTACCCAGGGCACGCGAGGAAGCCGGAGGAGATATGGGGATCCTTCGAGACTGATCTGCCCGAGGGCGAGGTGACGCTCCGCCTCAGCAAGCACGAGAACAAGAACTCGAGCGCCACTGCGCGGATCGTGGACTGCCTGTTGCTCACGATGGATCTCAAGCTCGTGCCGAATCACCTGCACTTCGGCGCGCAGACTTTCGTGCGCGTGACGCTCGGCGACGGCTACGAGAAGCCGGCCTACATCCACATCTTTGCCGATCACTATCACGCGCCGTGGTATCAGCACTACTCGCTCGCGCGCGCGG
>JANXZI010000732.1 GCA_025355595.1 Spartobacteria bacterium | reverse complement strand
GAAGTTCGCCCGCCGCATGCATCTCAGCCAGTCACTGCACAACAAACGGACGAGCCGATTTTCACCGCACGCCGCCGCGGACGCCAAACTTCCGGAGTTCGGTGCGCAGCCGCTCCATCGGCAGGCCGATCACATTCGAGAACGATCCCTCGACGTGCGCGATCATCTCGCCGCGATCCTCCTGCGCGGCGTAGGCGCCCGCCTTGTCGAGCGGGTGGATGCGCGCGAGGTAACGCTTCAGTTCCGCATCCGTGCGGCGGTGGAAACGCACGCCGGTGACCTCGATGAAGCCGCGCTCCCTGCCGCGTGCCACGATCCACACGCCGGAGTACACGTCGTGCGTGCGCCCGTTCAGCCGGCGCAGCATCGCGAACGCGGCATCCATGTCCGCGGGTTTGCCGAGCACGCGGCCGTCGAAAAAAACCTCCGTATCCACGCCGAGCACGACCGCATTTTCACCGGGCGCAAGGTCCGCCAATGCGGTGCGCGCCTTGGCCCGCGCATTGCCGAGCACCGTCTCGCCCGGGGATAAATGCGCGGGCGCGATTTCCTCCACGCCCTGCGGCACGCGAGCCTCGAATGCATAGCCGTGCTCCGTGAGCAGCGCGCGCCGGCGAGGCGATGCCGACGCCAGAATAAGCAAAGGCCGGGCTTGCGGCCCGGCCTCGCGAGATTCGGAATGCGTGCGCTTCCGTGCCGCCATTATTTTTTCGGATCTGCGGGGGCGGGCTCGGGGGCACCGGGAAGCTTTGGCATCGCCATGTCCGTGTAGCCCTCGGGCTTTTCAAATTCCTTGTCTTCGACCGGCGTCTGCTTCGCCGAGATGAGTGTGATGGTCATCTTGCCGACCGGCGTGCTCACTTCGCTTTTCACGACCATGCCGGGCACGTCCACTTTGCTCGGGTCGAAGCCCGCTCCACCCATCGCGCTGCTGAGCTTCATCATCTGATCCTTGATGGACTGGGCATCCGGGAAATCCTTCGCGATCCACAGCTTGGCCGTGAGGGTGCCCTGATTCATTTCAAAAATCTCGGTCTCGTGGTCGCCGACCTTTTCCTTCGTGCCGGTCGCCTTGGGCTTTTCGACTTTTGAAGGATCCACGCCGAGCGCCTTCTGTCCGGCCTCCTGCTGCTTCTTCACGTCGGAGAGGTTCAGCTTCATCGCCATCTTCTGCTGGTGCAGGAGCGTGACCATCTCGCCGGTCTTGAAATTCATGAGCGTGGTGACGTTGCCGCCCAGCGGGCTCGGCATGTCCATGCGGGCCTGCTCGCCCTTCAGCTTCATCGTGACGTTGCCATTGATCATCGCAGATTCCATTTTCTGCTCGATGATAACGTCCGCGCGCGCAAACGCGGCGGTGAGAAAGAGCGGGGCGAGGCGGAGGAAGAGCTTCATAAAGTCAAGCAGGCTGCCCTGAACCACGGTGCGGTGAAAGGGAAAAAGTGGGGTGATTTCCCCGCCGACGCCGACGCCCGCGCCTACCCCAACGCCTTTTGACAAAAGGAGATCGCCCCTCCGCCGTGCAGGTCCGTGGCCGGTCGCTGAAAAAATCACGCGGCTCCGCAAAGCTCATCCAGCAGCGCCCAGAGCACCGCGCCCGCTGCGTCGCTCTCCGGCGGCGGCGCGATGAGTTGTTCGCGCGACTGGATGAATGGCGCAGTGCCTGCTTCGTCGAGCGACGCCGCTGCGAGATCCTCGATGCCGACTTTCTCCAGCTCGATGTGGAACTGCAGGCCGACCACATGCTCGCCGAAAACGAACGCCTGGTTTGCGCACGCATCGCTCTCCGCCACGCGCCGCGCGCCCTCGGGGATCGTGAAGGTGTCGCCGTGCCAATGCATCACCGTGAGCCGCTCGGGGAATGCCGCGAAGGGCGCGCGGCGATCCAGCATCCGCACGGGGAACCAGCCGATCTCCTTCACGGGATTTTGGAACACCTTGCCGCCGAGCGCATCGGCGAGAAGCTGCGCGCCGAGGCAGATTCCGAGGATCGGCTGGCGCGTGCCGATCACCATTTTCAAAAAATCCTTCTCGATCGGCAGCCACGGATGATCGCGGTGATCGTGGATGCTCATCGGCCCGCCCATGACCACGAGGAGATCGAACGCATCGGGCGGGGGTGGCCGTTCTCCCTCGTGCAGGGCCGTGCGCGCCAGCGTGTGGCCGCGCGCCGCCGCCCACGCCGCGATGCGCCCCGGCCCCTCGAAGGCCGCGTGCTCGATCGAATGGATTCTCATGGCCGCACGATGCGTGCAGCCGCACTGCGCGCACGCGAATATTTCCCCGGCTTGGCAGCGTGTGCGGCCAGCGGCGAGCCGTGCCGCTGATCCGTCTGCACCGCGCCTTACTTCGCGGCCATCAGGCCTTCGTAGTCGTACTCGACGTTCGTCGATCCGAACTTCGGATAAATAAAGCGGCTCGCGGGGACGTTCTCCTTGGAAATGCCGTAGGCCGTCGCGAGGCCGGCGCCTTTGAGGTGTTCGAGCGATTCGTGGAGCAGCGTGGTGCCGATGCCACGGCTGCGGTATTCCGAGAGCACGCACGGACCGGAGATGAGGTGACTCTGCGCGTCGTCGTTCACATTCAGCGCGGAGGCGGCGATGATGCGCGTGCCATGCGTGAGCACGAGGCAGGGCACGGCGCGGTGCGCAAAGCTGGCCGCCAGATGCGCCTCAATGTACTCCCGCACCATCCGGATGGAATCGCCCCACGCGGTGTCGAGGCCGAAGGCGGTGAAAATGACCTGATGGACGGTCTTTTCCTCATCGCGCGAGGCGGCGCGGATATTAAATGCGGAGGGGAGGCGCGATTCAAAGGCGGGGAGCTTTGAGAGATCCCAGGCGAACCGCTTCCAACGAACGAGCTTCATGAGCGCACGCTAGAGGCGGGATTTTTGGAATGCAATCGTCCCGTGAGCATTTTCATGAGGGCGCGCGAGATCGCCCGCACGATGGGGCCTACCCCGCCCAGCGATCATACAGCTCGCGCAGGCAGTCGCGGAGGTTTGCGCGGTGGCGGTGGAAGAGCGCCTCGGCCTCGCCATCCGGCAGCGCACCGCCAGTAAGACTTTCCACGAGGCCCTTGAGCAGCTTCGACGAAGCCTCCAGCTCGAGCGCGACGGGGAGGCGGCTCGTGCGGTGGACGGTGACGATGAATCCCGCGGCCTCGCTCGCGGCAGCGCGGATGGAGAGCCACTGGCGCGTGGAGAGCTGCTCCGCGCCGTCGAGCAGGATGAAGCGCGGCGCCTTCACCTCGCGGATCTTTTCCGCGAGGCGATCCTTTTCCTTCATGCCGCTCTCGGTCTGGAGGCGGAAGATGACGGGCTCGAATCCGCGCGCTTCGAGGTGCGGGAAAAGCTGTTCGAGCAGCGTGGTCTTTCCGACGCCGTTCCCGCCGACGATGCTCGCGCACCACTTCAGATCCTCGAGGCGCTTTAGCAGCGTGTCCCAGCCCTGGCCCGCCGGAAACCGGAACGGGATGCTCTCCAGATGGCAGGTGGCAAATGGATTTGCGCGGGCGGTCACTGCGGGGTGGAGGGGCTTGGCTGCATGGCGTGGCCTTAGCGGAGTTGCGAGGGCATCGCAAGGACGGCTGTGGAAAATTCAACGCCCAACGCCCAACGCCCAACGCCCAACTCCCAAGGAAAAAATCTGCATTCGCCGCATTGTCCGCCTTGGATGTTGGGCGTTGGGCGTTGGGCGTTGAGCCCGCCGCAGGCGTCTTCGTCCACGCCGTCGAGATTTCACACTTTGGCGATGCGTCGCTTTCCCCGAGTCTAGCTCCGCCGCGCTTGCAGCCCTCCGGCCTTCGGCTGCTCGATCCTCGGCAAGTGGATCTCCTGTGCGTCGGGCGCGATCACGATCTCGATGCGCTGAAATTCGCCGCCGGGCATCACGACGAATTCCACGGCCCACAGCACGGCGATGAGTGTGCCGGAAAAACTGTACGGGCCGTTCGGCGCATCGAAGCTGAATTCGCGCGTGTCCGCGGCAGGCGGCCCGGCGAACGCCACGGTCGCCGCGATGCCGCCGTCCTCCGTGCCCTTGCCACGCGTGAACCACACGAGCCGCACCTCGGCGCCGGCCGGCACCTTTTCATATTCCCACAGCACCGCGCCGGCGATCGTCTCGCCGGGGCGGAAGGCAGTCTGGTTTTCGCGGAGGCCGAGGCGGATCATGGGGTGGGTGGTTGTTCCTGGAAAAATGTGGCCGTCTCGCGCGGCAGGACGGTGATGGGAAATTCCGCGTTCACATCCGGCCACCGCGGGATGTCGCCATGCACGTGCAGCATCCAGACGATCTGGTTGTTCGGCGCGGTGAAGGTGTGGATGAGATCACGCGGGATCTCCACCTGCACGCTGCCGCTGGCGAACTGCGCGCGGTCGGCGGTGTCGAGCAGCACGGTGTTCACGAAAACACTCCGATCCGTCGTGGTCGTCGTGCCGCGGCGGTAGGTCGCCTCCTCGCGTGCCATGAGCGAGATCGTGAGCTTCACGATGCGGCGCACATTTCCCGTGAAGCGCCAGCGCACCTCGAGCGTGCCGCCGAGCGGCACGGCGGGCGCGCTCACGGTGAGGACGGGGCGCGGATTGAAAAGCGCGAGGAGCCGGTAGACTGCACCCACGGCAATCCCGAGGCCGATGGCCGCGAAGATGCCGAGAAAAATCCGCGCCACCGTCTCGCGCGGGCCGAGGCTGAGCAGGATCGCCCACACGATGCCGTTCCAGACAAGAGCGAAGAGCATGAGCGCCGCGAAGGCGCAGCCGGGCGGAGCCGCCTGCTTCAGCTCCGTCTCACCCGTCGCGCCGCCCTGCCGGATCGCGGGCAGGCCGCTGTCCGTGGCCGTGACGCTGAGCGGGACGACGCTGCCCTTGCGTGCGGCGGCGGGCGCCTTGAAAAAAATGAACAGCCCAACAATGAGAAATACTCCGGGGATGAGGCCGAACCAGCGGTCGGGCGATCCCTGCACGCTCAGCACCGCGTCGAGCGGATCGTCGGGATTCACATGGCAGAGCGTCTTTTTCCCCGCAGGCAGCGACACTACGACCACCGCGCGCCAGCCAAGGCTGCTGCTCGTGCCGGTGTCGAAATTGTAGTTCGTGCCGATCCATTCCCGGCCGCCGATCGTGTAGCGGTAGCGCACGTCCACCGAATAGGTGTGCCCGCCCTTGCTCCCGCTGTGCTGCCCGACTTTGCTGGAGAGGATCTCGCACGGCACCTGCGGCCATTTTGCCGCGGCCATTTCTTTCAGCATCGGGTGGACCAGCATCACATACATCAGCCCGCCACCGACGAGAATGAACACGGAGCCGAAAATCCGGATCCCGAGCACGCCACCCTTTCCCCCGCGCAACCGCTCGGAGACCGCTCCCCCGGCTCCCGGCTTCGTGCGCCACACGAAAATGATGCCACCGACGCCGACCGCGATGAACACCAGCGGAATCAGCCCAAACAGCAGCACCCACAGATTGCCCCGCAGCAGCGCGCTCTCGGCGGGCGAGGAGGCGTTCACGTAGCAATACGCCGCTGCGCCTTTCGGATAACGCGCGAGCGCGCGCTGCGCCGACGCCGAGTTCATCGTGGACAACATGCCGGCGGTGTACCGGTTGCCCGTGTAGTTCCGCCCCCCGAAGCGATACGTGTAGCTCACGTCGAACCCCGTGCTGTCGTGACTCTCCTGGATCGCCGACGACTCGATCACGCAGTCGGTCTTCTTCCACGCATACGCGCGCGCGGTGTTCCACCCGGCCCAGCAGAAAAAACCGAGGAACACCGTCCCCGCGATCGCGAAGATGCTGAAGAAAAGCGTGGCGCAGCCCTTGCCAGCGGCGGAGTTGGAACTGGAGGAAATGGTGACGTTCATCGCGCGGCGCGCATCGTCTCGCCGATTCACCTGCTGGATTCAAGCCGCGAGCGGGCCGGATCCTCGCTGAGGCTCCCCAGTCGGTTCAAAGCCGCGCGGAACATGAGGCGGACCAATCAGTCCCGCTTGCTGAACTTCGAGGAGGTGACGACGGAGAGGAGCGCCTGCCGATCCTTGTCGTTGTTGGTGGAGATGGTGATGCCGAAGTCATAGCCATTGATGAGGCGCCAATAATACTTCTGGCTGAGCACGACTGCGCCCGAGGTCGGGTGCAGGATCTCAATTTCAACGGTCTCGAACTCCAGTCCGTCCACGGTGTCCTTG
>JANXZI010000720.1 GCA_025355595.1 Spartobacteria bacterium | reverse complement strand
TGCACGTTCGCCTCGGTGAGCCGTTCGCGCAGGCGTTTTGCGAAGCGCAGCGGGTGCAAAAGCTCGCCCGTGCGCAGGCCGGTGCGCGCGGCTTTTTCCGAATACGTCGGGCCGATGCCGCGCCCTGTCGTGCCGATCTTGTCCTTGCCCTTTGCGACTTCCTTTGCGCGATCCAGCGCCCGGTGCGACGGTAGCGTGAGATGCGCGCAGTCAGAGATCATGAGGTTCTTCGGCGTCACGCGGATACCCTGCTTGCGCAGGCCTGCGATTTCGCCCGCGAGCGACACGGCATCGATCACCACGCCATTGCCGATCACGCACATTTTCCCCGGCCGCAAAATGCCGCTCGGGATGAGATGGAGGACGTATTTTTTTCCGTCAACGATGACGGTGTGTCCCGCGTTGTTCCCGCCCTGCGAGCGGATGACGAGGTCCGCCGTCTCGGTGAGGAAATCAATGATTTTGCCTTTGCCTTCGTCGCCCCATTGGGCGCCGACCAGGATCGTGTTGGCCATGTGTGGATGTGTCTTTGCGGTGTGTTTCAAACCCAAGGTCTGCCCTTGGGGCCGCGGAGACTAGCGCCCGCGTGATGCGCCGCAAGAGGGAACGCGGGGCGGGGGAAATCGTGAATGATGAATTCTGAACTTTGAATGGGGAGTTGCAGCACCGGATGGCTGTCGGACGAATTGAAAAATGCCGATCGCCGATCACTAATTTGCAATTCCCTTCGCCGCTGCGCGCTGCTTCTCTCGCCGCCCACTTTCAACCCCGATCCCACACTCATGAACTGGTGCCGCCTCGCAATCCTCACCGACGAAGTCTCACAGGAACTCGACGACGTGCTGCATTTCGCCGCCGACTTCAAACTGGACGGCATCGAAGTCCGCAGCCTCTTCGGCCGCGCGTTCAAGGATCTCACGAGGGATGATCTCACGCTCATCGCGAAAAAATCGCGCGATGCCGGGCTGGCGATCGCGGGTGCGGCGTCGCCGGTCTTCAAGTGCAACCTCGATTCGCCGGACGAAATCGCGGCGCACGTCGAACTGTTCAAGCGATCCGTGGAGGCCGCGCAGATCCTCGGCACGGACATCGTTCGCGTGTTCGCATTCCTGCGCCGCTCGCACCCCGCGACGAGCGACGATCTGCAGCGCGCCGCGTCGCATTTTCCCAAGCTGCTCGATGTCGTGCGCGGGACGGACATCCGCATCGGGATCGAGAACGAGGCGAGCTGTGTCGTCGGCAATGGTGCGGAGACGGCGGAATTCTGGCAGCACCTGCCGCCGTCGCCGCAGTTCGGCGTCGTGTGGGATCCTTGCAATTGCATCTACCTCGAAGGCGCGAACGATCCGATCCGCGATGACTATCCGGCGGTCGCGGCAAATGTCGTGCATGTCCACATCAAGGACGCCGCGCGCGACGGCGCGAAATCCGCGCTGAAGTGCGTGGAACTCGGCAAGGGCTCGATTGATTTCCCCGCACACCTCCGGGAATTGAAATCACGCGGCTACCGCGGATGGATTGCGCTCGAGACGCACTGGCGCAGCATCCCGCTCGACGATGCCATCCAGCACCTGCCCGCCGGCTATTCCTTCTCCGCAAATGCCGAGCCCGCGAGCCGCATCTGCATGGCGACCTTGCAGCGGTGGGTTGCTGAGGCGTGCGCAACGGGAGCGGCAACATCTTTGTCGTCGCGGTGTGCGGAGAATGGACCGTTCAACTTCTAACATCGAACTTCTCACTCCTAACTTTTATCGGCGGAGAACCCGCCAGTCACCGGCAAGCGCCAGCGGGTCGAGTCTCCCCATTCGGCGTTAGGAGTTAGGTGTTCGATGTTAGAAGTTGAGCCCGCGTCAGGCGTTTTTTCGCAGGCGCGATTTGCGCGTTGCCTCGAGCAGCGTCTGATCCGACGGCCCCGCGGCGACAAGGATGTCGCCGCTCCCAGTGCGTAGAATCGCTTTACCAATCACTTTTCACCAGTCACCAATCACGGCCCCGCAGCCCGAAAAACTCACCCCTTTCACACACTCCCATGTCCACTCCCGTCCGCTTCGCCCTCGTCGGCACCGGCAATATCTCCGGCATTCACGCACAGGCCATCAGCGAAATCCCCGGCGCGCAGCTCACCGCTGCGTACTCCGTTGCGGGGCTGGAGCCATTTTGTGAAAAGTGGGGCTGTGCCGCTGCGGGATCGATTGCGGAACTCGTCGCGCGCACGGACGTGGATGCCGTGTGCATCACCACGCCGAGCGGTGCGCACGGCGAGCCTGCGATCGCCGCGCTGAATGCGGGCAAGCACGTGCTCTGCGAAAAGCCGCTGGAGATCACGGTGGAAAAAATTGACGCCATCCTCGCCGCCGCGAAGGCGAGCGGCACGATCCTCGCCGCAGTTTTCCAGAGCCGCTTCGGCGAAGGCGCGCGCACGGTGAAACGCGCGGTGGATGCCGGGCGCCTCGGACGCCTCACGATTGCCAGCGCCTACGTGAAGTGGTGGCGCACGCAGGCGTACTACGACAGCGCAGGCTGGCGCGGCACTTGGGAAATGGACGGCGGCGGCGCGCTCATGAACCAGGGTGTCCATGCGATTGATTTGCTCACGTGGTTCGTCGGAGTGCCCGTCGAGGTGAAGGCGAACATCGCCACGCTCGCTCACGAGCGCATCGCCGTGGAAGACACCGCCGTCGCCACGCTGCGCTTCAAGTGCGGAGCGCTCGGTGTCGTCGAAGGCGCGACGAGCACCTTTCCCGGCTGGAACAAGCGCATCGAGCTGAGCGGCGACAAGGGCTCCATCATCATCGAGGACGACGCGATCAAGTTTTGGCAGTTTGAAAAAGAGGAGCCCGGCGACGAGGCGATTCGCGCAGGCGGCAGCACCTCCGCCATCGGCGGTGGAGTCGCAAACCCGATGGCCATCAGCACCGAGGGTCACCGCCTCCAGCTCGAAGACCTCTGCCACGCCATCCGCGAAAAGCGCCAGCCCGCCGTCCCCGGCAGCGACGCCCGCAACGCCGTCGCCGTCATCTGCGCGATTTACGAGGCCGCGAAGACGGGCAAGACGGTGCAGGTGAAGTGAGCGGCTGCGAATTTGGACACAACACGGTGGAGTGAAGTTGTTCGGGTAACAAACTTCCGCCATGCCCCCAGTCACCGTCCGGCAAGCCTTTGAAGTTGCTTTGCAACACCACCAAGCGGGGCGGCTGGCGGAGGCGGAGGCGCTTTACCGGCAGATTCTCGCGGTCGAGCCGCGTCATCCGGATGCACTCCATTTGCTCGGGGTGATCGCGCAGCAGGTCGGGCGCAATGATGCTGCCGTGGATCTGATTCGCCAGGCCATCTCCTCGGATCCGAATCGTCCGACATTTTATTCCAACCTGGGTGTGGCGCTCAGCGCCCAAGACCGGGCTGAGGATGCCATTGCCGCAGTGCGCCGGGCGCTTGAGCTCAAGCCGGATTTTGCGGAGGCGCACTGTAATTTGGGCAAGGCGCTCATGCAGCAGAGCAGGACAGATGAAGCCATTGCGGCGTATCGCCGCGCGATCGCATTTCAGGCGGGCTATGCGGAAGCCCATTATTGTCTGGGCAATGCACTGCGGCATCAAGGCCGGGACGAGGATTCCATCGCTGCGTATCAGCAAGCCTTGCGACTCAAGCCGAACTATTCCGAAGCCCACAACAATCTGGGCAGCGCGCTGCGGGCTTGCCGCCGCACGGATGAATCCATCGCCGCATACCGCCGGGCCATCGAAGCTGCCGCGGACAATGCCCAAGCGCACAATAATCTCGGCGTGGCGCTGAGTGGCCAGGGAAAGTGGGAGGAAGCCCTTGTGGCATATCGCAGGGCTGCCCAACTCAAGCCGGACATGGCAGAAGCTCACAGTAACGTCGGGGACGCATTACGGAATGTCGGACAAATTGATGAATCCATCACCTCGTATCGCCGTGCATTGCAGATCAAGCCGGACTATTCCGAAGCTCACAATAATCTCGCCGTAGCCTACAAAGATCGGAGCGAACTCGACGAGGCCCTAGTCAGTTACCGCCGCGCAATGACCTTGGAGCCGCACAACTTCACGACGCACAGCAACCTCATTTATACGCTCCATTTTGACCCGCGCTCCAGTGCGTCGTCCATCGCCGACGAACATCGCCGGTGGGATCGCCAGTTTGCGGAACCTTTGCGAAAATTTCACAAACTGCATTTGAACATTCGCGATCCGGAGCGCCGTCTGCGCATCGGCTATGTATCGCCAGATTTCCGGCAGCATGTGATCAGCCATTTTTTACTCCCGTTGCTGGAGGCGCATGACCACGCAGGATTGGAGATTTATTGCTATGCCAGCGTGAAGCGAGCGGATGAAATTACCGGACGCATCAGAAAGAATGCAGACGTGTGGAGGGATGTGCTCGTTCTCTCGGACGAAGAATTGGCGGAACGCATCCGGGGCGACGAGATCGATATCCTCGTGGACCTCACGCAGCACATGGGGGATAACCGGCTGTCGGTCTTCGCGCGCAAGCCCGCTCCGGTGCAGGTGGCGTGGCTCGGCTATCCGGGCAGCACGGGGCTGAGTGCGATGGATTACCGGCTCACAGACGCGCAGATGGAGCCGGAAGGCGCGGCGTGGTCCGAGTCGGTGGAGCAGGTGGTGCGATTGCCGGATTCATGGTTCTGCTTTGATCCGATCGACGAATTCCCGGTGCCGGGCGTACTGCCAGCACTGCGTGCGGGGCACGTCACGTTTGGCTGTCTGAACGCGTTTTGCAAAGTGAACGACGCGGTGCTCGAACGCTGGACCGCGGTGATGCGCGCGGTGGAAAATTCGCGGCTGCTGCTGCGCTGCCCGCAAGGTGCGGCGCAGGCGCGCGTGCGGGAATTTTTCGCGGCGCGCGGCATCGCGGCGGAGCGGGTGGAGTTGTTCGCATGGACGCCGACGCGGGCGGAATTCTTGAAGCTGTTTGAACGGATGGACATCGCGCTGGATCCGTTTCCGTACAACGGCGGAACGACGACGTGCGAGGCACTGTGGATGGGCATCCCGGTGCTCACGCTGCCGGGCGAGGGGATCGTCTCGCGGATCGGGCTGAGCATTTTGATGGCCTGCGGGATGCGGGAATTTGTGGCGCACACCGAGGAGGACTACGTGCGCCTCGCCGCGAGCCTCGCCACGGACCTGCCGCGG
>JANXZI010000644.1 GCA_025355595.1 Spartobacteria bacterium | reverse complement strand
GCGGTGCGGAGTTTGTAAAAAAATTGTCGCGCGCCGATGGCTCTTCGGCAGACAGATCGCGGCGTTCAGATCTGCGCGGACGAGGTGACCTTCGCCGGTTTGCGGCGCAGCGAATGTTTCACGAGCTGCGTGCCGAAATCCCAGATCGGACCGGGGAACTTGCGGCAGTCGGCCAGCACGTCGTCGAGCGCGTTCACAAACCGCTCGATTTCCTTTTCGCCCGTCACGAGCGGCGGGAGGATTTTCAACACGTCCATGCCGTGCCCGGCGATCTGCGTGAGGATGCGGTGTTTTTTGAAAAGCGTGGTGACGATCATCTGCGCGAACAGCTCGGACTCGACCATGTGCAGGAGCTTCCAGCCCATCTTCGCGGCAAATTCCTTCGGCTGGTGGAACTCGATCGCGATCATCATCCCGAGGCCGCGCACTTCCTTGATCAGCGAATGTTTTTCCTTCAGCGCGTCGAGGCGCTTGCGCAATTCCTCGCCGTTCACGCGCGCCTGCTCGACGAGGTTTTCGTCGTCCAAAACTTGCAGCGTCGCGAGGCCGCACGCCATCGCGAGATTGTTCCGGCCAAACGTGGACGAGTGTACCACACAGCGATCCAGTCGGCTGAAGGTCTTCTGGTAAATCTCGCGCCGCGCGACGATCGCGGCGACGGGCACGTAGCCGCCGCTCAACGATTTTGCGACGGTGATGATGTCCGGCTCGAGGTTCCAATTTTCAAAACCCCACCACTTGCCAGTGCGCCCGAGGCCGGTCTGCACTTCGTCGCAGATGAAGAGCGTGCCCGTCTCGCGGCAGAGTTGCTGCGCCTTCACGTAGAAGTCGTCCTTCGGAAATTGCACACCCTTGCCCTGTACGGGCTCAATGATGAACGCAGCGATGTCGCGCCTTTCGAGCTTCGCCTTCAGCGCCGCAAAATCGCCCATCGCGATGCGCGTGCAGCCTCCCAGCAGCGGGCCGAAGCCTTCCTGGAAATGCACGTCGCCCATCACGGACAGCGAGCCATTCGTGAGGCCGTGAAATGCCTTCTCGATCGACACGAGCCCCGTGCGCCCGGTCGCGGCGCGCGCAAATTTAATCGCGCCTTCGGTGGCCTCGGTGCCCGAGTTGCAGAAGAAGATCGCGTTCAGGTGCGAGGGCAGTTTTTTCAGCAACGCCTCGGCGAGCAGCCCGCTGAGCAGCGAGCAATCCATCTGCACCATGTTCGGCAGATCCATCTCGAGCACGTCGCGGATCGCCTGCTGCACGGCGGGATGGTTGCGCCCGATATTGAAGACGCTGTAGCCGCTGAGAAAGTCGAGGTAGTCGTGCCCGTCGAGGTCGTAAAGGTAGCACCCACGCGCCTGCGCATAGACGTGATCGAAGCCGATGATCCGCTGCACGGAGACCAGCGTGGAATTCAGGTGCTGCTCGTGGAGCCGGTAGTTTTCGCCGAGGCGGGTGGTGATGAGGTTCTTGAGGTCGAGCGGCATCGGGCGCGGACTCTACGCAGGACGAGGAACAATGCGAGCGGCTTTTCCTTGGCCTTTGGATCCATCTGGACTCCGAAGGTGGAATACCACGAATGGAGGAGCCTGCAAGAAACTGTGATCCTGCTCCTTCACGCATTGGGCGAGGACTCAAGGCCTGCAGCTTGCAGCACGCCCCGTCATTCGTGCCCCTTCGTCCCCATCCGTGGTTTCAAGCGCGCCACCTTTGGGATCAACGGGGAATCGTGCAGCCACGAACCACGCTACTTGTTCTTCTTCGGCGCAGCCTTCTTCGGCGGAGTCGTTGTGACAGGATCGCCTGAGATTGACGGAGCGTCCGCGGCCGACGGCATGGCGGCCTTCACCTTTTCCTTGTACGAAGGCTCGCTGTAATATTCCGCCTCGACCTTCGCGCCGTTCAGCACCTGCACCGCGTAGCCCGTGATTTTCTTCCCGGATGCCTCGACTTTCTTGGCCGTCGCCTTGCCCTTGCCCTTGCCCTTGCTCTTGCCCTTGCCTTTCGCCACTTCAGTGTACGCATCCGTGTAGGCGCTCGTGGCCTCCTCGCTCTCGACCGTTTCCCTGCCGTGCGCCGCGAGCGAAGACTTCCGCTCGCCCTGCTTGAGGACGATGATGTGGTGATCCTTCATGTCATGGCCGAGGAAAAAATATTTCACCACGAGGCTGCCAAGCGCATCGGCGGAGACGTTCGACAATTTGATCGTCAGCGAACGATGCTGCGTCTTCTGCCCCACCGGCGGATGTCCCGGTGTCGCCTTCGGCTGTTTCGTGGCGCTGTGCTGCTCGATCTCCATGCGGACCGGGCCGATGGCCGCGTGCAGCGGGGCGCTGAAAATTGCGGTGAACGCGAGGACGAGGGTGGCGAGTCTCATGATGGCCGAAGAGATACGGCGGCGATCCGCGAAGGTCAATCGCGGGGCGCGTCAGCCCGCGGCTTTCGCGTTGATGTCATCGCGCGTCCGGCAAATTTTGGTGCAGATGAAACCGCCGATGACAAATGCGAGGCACAGCGAAGCGGACAACCAGGCGCTTCGGCAGGCGTTCAAGTGGATGAACATCCCCAAGGATGTCTCGAAGTTTCGTTCCCACGAAGATGCCGACGACTGGTGGAAGGCGCATTTCTTGAATGCGCATCGCAGGGCAACGGACGCGGGCAGCGCCGATGTTTTCCTGCTGCGCCAGCTTCTCGAATCGCAGCGCATCACTCCGCCGGAGTGATGCGCTCCTACTTCGCCGGAATCTCGTTCAGCGTGTAGTAGCCGATGGGGTGCAGCATGGGCTTTCCGTCGGCGGAGCGCACGCCGTCGAAGTGGACTTCGTGGATGTCGCCCTGCACGAGTTTGTCGAAGGTGAGGCGCACGGATTTCTTGTCGGCGCTCACGGTGGCCTTTGTGATTTTTGGGATTTTTTCATCCACCTCGTCGCCGCCGTATTCCGCGCGGTAGGCGTAGGTGAACTGACGTGCGGAGTAGCTCGCGGGATTGGCGGCGGTCTTCTCGTCCACGGGCTCGGTGAAGGTCAGCTCGAAACCGTCGGGCTTCGCGCGCATCTCGTGGACTTCAAACGGCACCTTGCCGGTCCAGTCGAGACGCTCGAATGAAAACGGCTGCCCGCCTTTCGCGCCCCAGCCGCGGTCGCTGCCGCCGGCGAAGAGCTGGCCCTTTTCATTCATACGCCCGCCGATGAGGCCGGACCTGAAGCCCTTGCGGAAGGGGAACACGACGCCCTGCTTGATGCCGTTCACCTCCTCGATGAAGACTCGCGAGATATTCGAGTGGCTCTGGTCGGCGATGAAGAGCTGCCTGCTGAAAGGGCCGAATTTTCCGCCGCTCAGATCGGGCACGATGAAGGACGACGAGTTGCCGATTTTTCCATGCACCATGTACACGACCGGCGGCACGAGTTGCTTGATGCGCTGGCGCTCGAGCACCATGCGGTCCGGGTCCGCGGGTTTCCCCTCGCCCTTTTTCTTCCCGCCCTGGAATGCCTCGGGGATCGGATCGATCGGGCGCGGCCCCATGTTCGGCGCCTTGTCGTACCAGACGTTGCCGCCGGGGTGTCCCTGAAACGATCCGGGGACGAGGTGCTGCAGCGTACACGCGCCGTGCCACGGGCCCTGGTTGTCGGTGTAGTACACTTCGTTGTCGTAGTTCACGACGATGCCTCCGGGCGAGCGCACGCCGCTGCACGTCGGGACCATCGTGCCGTCGGGCTTCACGCGCACGCACCAGCCGCGGAACGGGGCGCTGCTGTTGAACGATCCCGTGAGGCAGAGCACGACCCAGATGTCGCCGTCTTTGTCAAAGCGCGAGCCGAACGAATACTCGTGGTAGTCGCCGCTCACGCCCCACTTGTCGCACACCGTCTCGAACTTGTCCGCGCGTCCGTCGCCATTCGTGTCGGTGAGCCGCGCGACCTCGTAGCGGTTCGTGATGGTGAGCGTCTGGTCCTTCCACGCGAGGCCCATCACCTCGTGCTGGCCGGAGGCGAAGAGCTGATATTTCACATTCGCGGGTTCGCTGTCCGCGTTGCTCGCGGTCCAGATTTCGCCGCGGCGCGTGCCAATCGCGAGCTTGCCATCGGGCAGCAACTCGATGGAGCTGACCTCGAGTGCGGTGCCGGGCGGCGTGTCGAATGTGGTGATCTTGTAGTAGTCGGATTCCTGCGGGTCGGCAGCGCGCAGGGTGGCGGTCGCGAGGAGGAGCGTGGAGAGGATGCGGAGAGATTTCATGTGCGGGAAAAATTTAGTGCTCAGTGCTCAGTCGTCAGTGCTCAGTGTGCGCCGTGCAGGCTCGGCCACGAGTAGGTCACTTTGATCTCGGCGCGCGCGGGCAGCGTGATGTCCTTGCCGTTCAGCTTAGCGCCCTCGGCGGTGACGACGAATTTCGGATCGGAATTGATCTCCGTCACCACGCGTCCGCTTTCCACGAGGAAGCCCGCGCCCTGCGGCGTGATCTTCGCGGAACTCGCGACGCGAAAAAGCGCACCTGCGGGGATTTTTCCGTCGAGCTTCAGCGTGCGGACGAGCCTGCCATCGCCCGTCAGCGCGTCGCCAGCGACCTCGTAGCGCTCGCTCACTTTCACGCCCTCCCAGTCGTAACGAAAGATCGGCATCCGCTTTTCATCCAGCTCGTAGCCGCGCCATGTGTAGCCCGCCGCGCGTCCGCCTTTCTCCAGCGCCGGCCACGTCGCGCCGTCGGCGATCACCGCGAAAGGCTGCGAGAGTTCCGCGGGGCGGAAGACGTCGAAACCGAGCGGCGGCTGCGCGCCACCGCCGCGGCCATTCCAGTGCCGCGCGGCGTCAATGAACGCGCCGCGCCACGCGATCGCGAGGTTCATCGCCTCCGTGCTCCACGCAATGCTCGCATTGCCGGGATAGCCGACGCCGATGGCGCGGTTGCCTGCGCCCGTGATGAAATTGCGGTACACGATCGGCTCCTGCGCGACGACGAGCGGGAAGCCCGTGTTCTCGTTCTTGTTCTTCCCCTTCTTCGTCACCGCCTTCATGCCCGGGTGCTCCGTCTTCGAGAGCGGCGTGGTCACAAATCCCGGCCCGCCCCACGCGGCGAAAAGCTCCGCCTGCCCCGTGGCCTGGAAGTATTCGAGGCGGAAAACGTGCGCGCCCTTTTTCAGCTTCGCCTTGCCCTCGCGGATCGTCGTCGCGGGATGGATGCCGTCATTCTCCACGACGCGACGGCCATCCACGAAGATCCTCCCGCCATCGTCCGACGCGATCTGGAACGAATAGTCGCCATCCTTCGGCACATCGAGCTTGCCGGTGAAGACGAGGCCGAACTCGTTCTTGTAGTCGTCCACCTTGATCTGCACCAGGCCGTCCTTCACGTCGCCCTCGCGGTGCGGCTTCAGCTTTGCAAAATCCGGCAGCGTCTTCCAGTTCCCGAGGAAGAGTTCAAACTTCAAATCCGTGAGCCCCGGCAGCCGCTGCCCCGTCTCGCCGACGTTCATCTTTCCCTGCATGATCGCCGCGTGGCCGGGAAATGTGCAGACGAACGGATACACGCCCGGCTTCTCCGGCGCGGTGAAAGTCAGCTCATCGTTTTCCTTGGGGTTCACCGGCTTCGTGTGCGCCCACATGCGCGGGTCGTCGGGGATCCAGTTGCGCTTCAGCGCCTCCTCGGGCTTGTCCATCTGCTTGTTCGCCGCGGCGATCACGTCCGTGCCCGGCTGGAAAAAACAGATGTTGTGCGGCATGTCGTCCTCGTTCCTGAAGATGACTTTCACCTTCTGCCCCGGCTTTACGTCGAACTCCGTCACGTCGTATTTCATCTGCGCGCGGAGCGTCTTGATGGTGATGGTCTCGACATCGGCGGCGAAAGCAGCGGAGGCGAGAAGCGCAGTGGCGAGCGCAGGGACGGAGCGGCGGATCATGTTCATGGAAAAGGGCGCGGAGTGTGATGCAGGAAATGGCTCGTTTGCGAGCGCGGATGCGCGCTGACAACTGCCGCGCGCATTCGCCATTAGGAATATTTCCCGTCATGCGTGGCAGCGATTCTGTAGCCGGGATTTTAGTCCCGGCATCCGGCCGCATGAAATTTGCCGGGACTAAAGTCCTGCGTACCGACTGATCCGCGCCTCACTCGCCGGTCGCGGATGCGGATGCCGACGGGGCAACGTGAAAATGCCCGAGCGGCTCGACAAGATTGCCCGGCAGGGGCCACACTTTTTCCTGGATGCGCGGCGCGAGATGCTTCGAAGTCGCGTAGCCGGCAGACATCATTTCGATTTTCGCGTCAAGATTGTCCACGTAGTGCAGCGCCCACGCCTCGGGCGTCTTCGGCACGACGGGGCTGCCAAATTGCAGCTCACCGTGATGGCTCGCGAGCAGGTGCAGCAGGTGCAGCCGCACGTCCTCGCTCGCGGGATCGAGCGGCAGCCAGCCGGCCCATTCGGGCTTTTGCTGGAGCCTGCGCCAAAGCGTATTCACCACCTCAATGCCGATGGTGATGTGCCCGAGCAATTCGCCGCGCTCGTCGAAGGGCATCATGAATCCGTCCACGGGCATCTGGTTTTCCCACAGCTTCCCGCAGTCGTGGAAAAGCACGCCCGCGGCGAGCAAGTCGCGGTTCAGCGCGGGGTATGCCG
>JANXZI010000604.1 GCA_025355595.1 Spartobacteria bacterium | reverse complement strand
TTTGATCTCCTTCGTGCCCGGTCGCAAAATCGTCAGCGTGATTTTCGTCCCCGGCGAGCCGCGGAGTTTTTCCGTCGCGCCATTGATGTCCACCCGCTCCGCACTCTGGCCGTCAATTTTGATGATCTTGTCGCCGGGCATCAGGCCCGCGCGAAATGCCGGTGAATCCTCCATCGGCGACACGATAATGAGATCGCCATTCCGCTCCGTGACGTGGATGCCCAGCCCGCCGAAACGGCTTTCCGTGTCCTCCTTCATGTCCTCGAAATTTGCGGGTTCCATGAATTGCGAATGCGGGTCGAGACTCTGCAGCATCCCCTTCAGCGCCGCGCGCATGAGCTGCTCGTAGCTGATCTTTTTTCCGTCCACGTAGTCCTGCCGGATGAGTTCCATCGCACGCGTGAGCGTCTTGATCTGGTCGTATGGCGAGTCCTTGTCCCCCGCCGGCGTGGCCTCCTGCGCGAGCAGCGGGACAGCCGTGAGAGCAAGCGCGGCGAGTGCGGAAAAAATGCGGGGCAGTTGCATGGTCCGCCACCGTAGCAGCACACGCGGCTTTGGGAAGCGCGGGCAACGCAGACGGCTGCGTGCAGCTTCCCGGGGTGGAGCACGCGACTCGCGTGCGGTTTTCGGCGACCCGCCGAAAACACCGATCTGCGTCGCAAGCCACGCTGCGCGCGGATTTGCTCCACCCGGGAGGCGGCTTCGCCGCGTCGCCCCCCTCACATCTCACCTCGGCTTTTCACTCGTCACGCCGCGGATGCTTCCCGAAACTGCGCGCATGTCCTCGCCGTCCACCTCCGAACATCTCGCCCGCGCGCGCCGCGTGTTCGACCTCGAACTCGCCGAGGCACGTCGCGTCGGCGAACGGCTCGACGAATCATTTGCACTGGCCGTCGAGACGATTCGCGAGGTCGTGGAAAAGCGCGGCAAGGTCGTGGTCGTCGGTGTCGGCAAGTCCGGTCACATCGGCGAAAAAATCGCCGCCACCCTCACGAGCACCGGCGCACCCGCAGTGATGCTGAATGCGCTCAACGCGCTCCACGGCGACCTCGGCATCGTGTGTGACGGCGACGCCATCCTCATCCTCAGCAACAGCGGCGAGACCGACGAACTCGTGAACGTCTTCCCCGCCCTCGCGCGGCTCGACGTGCGCATCATCGTCATGACCGGCAGCCGCGACTCCTTCCTCGCCAAGAACGCGCACATCCACCTCGACGCCTCCGTCGAACGCGAAGCCTGCCCCCTCGAACTCGCGCCCACTGCGAGCACCACCGCCATGCTCATCCTCGGCGACGCGCTCGCGATGACGCTGCTCGAAGCCCGCGGCTTCACACGCGAGGACTTTGCAAAATTTCACCCGAACGGAAAACTCGGCCGCACGCTGCTGCTCACCGTGGATCAAATCATGCGCAGCCCCGAGCAGATGGCGCTCATCAAGCCGGCGATCATCGTGCGCGAGGTGCTCTTTGAAATGGCACGCCGCCGCGCCGGCTGCGCCGTCGCTCTCGCCGACGACGGCACGCTCGCCGGCATCTTCACGCAGGGCGACTTCGCACGACACCTCGAAAAAAATCCCAACCTGCTCGATCTCTCCGTCACAAGTTTCCTCACGCGAAAACCGATCACCATCCGCACCGGCGCGCTCGCCTACGAAGTCCTCCACATCCTCGAACGCCACCGCATTGACGACCTCGTCGTCGTGGACGCAGCGAACACGCCCATCGGCATCGTGGACACACAAGACCTAGCGCGCTTCCGGCTCGTGTGAGCGCCACTCCGAAAGTTTGGAGTTTGATGTTCGATGTTAGATGTTTGGCCCGCCGCAGGCGCCTTTCACTTGTTCACGAGATCCCCGAGCTTCCGAAGGTCCGCTGCGCGGCGCTTAACGCCTAACTTCTAACTTCTAACTTCTAACTCCTAACTCCTAACTCCTAACTCCTAACTCCAAACGGATCGCCGCCATGTCGTGACCTTGATCCGTGGAAACTGAAACGCTCACACCATGCTCCACCTCCTCGACGAACCCGTCTCCGATCCGCTCTCCCTCTACCGCTACCGCGACGGCATCAGCGCCGTGGACCTGCTCGCAGTCGGGATCTCGCACCTCGATTTCTTCACTTGGCTCGCCGACCACCCGAGCACGTTCGCCGCGATCACCGCGCACTTCGGCATCCACCCGCGCCCGACGGATGTCATGCTCACGCTCTTCACCGCACAGGGACTCGTGCAGCAGAATGGCGGCTGCTTTCACCTCACGCTCCGTGCGCGCGAGCATCTCACCGCCGGCTCGCGCTGGAATCTCGCGCCGTACTATTCCTCGATGAAGGACCGCCAGCCGACGCTCGACATGCTGAAGGTGCTCAAGACCGGCAAGCCTGCGAATTTCGGCAGCTTCGATCATCAGGCGTGGGCCCAGGCCATGCAGCGTCCCGATTTTGCAGCGCACTTCACCGCCGCGATGGACTGCCGCGGCATCCTGCTCGGCCCCGCGCTCGC
>JANXZI010000603.1 GCA_025355595.1 Spartobacteria bacterium | reverse complement strand
GCCGGCCAGCGCGCGATGGCCGCGTCGCCGCTCTCGGCCTCGATGACCTTGTAGTTGTAGCTCGTGAGCACCTCGACGACGAGTGATCGCACGACGGCGTCATCTTCCACGACGAAGATCGTGTGGCCACCGTCATCGGCGACGGACTCGGGGTGCGTCGCCTCGCGGCGATCCGCCGCGCGATTCGTCGAGGGAATGTGGATGCGGAAGGTGCTGCCCTTGCCGACTTCGGTGTCCACCTCGATCCAGCCGGCGTGCTGCTTCACGATGCCGTACACCGTCGCGAGGCCCATGCCGGTGCCCTTGCTCATTTCCTTCGTCGTGAAGAACGGCTCGAAGATGCGGCCACGCGTCGCCTCGTCCATGCCGGTGCCAGTGTCGGTGACGGAGAGGCAGATATAGTTGCCGGGGTGCGCGTCCGGATGGTGCGAGGTGGCATCCTCGCCGAAGGTCACATTTGCCGTGCTGATCATGATCGTGCCGCCGTCGGGCATCGCGTCGCGTCCGTTCAGCGTGAGATTCATGAGCACCTGCTCGATGCTCGTCGAGTCGGCAAAAATCCTGTAAAGGGTCGGAGTGAACTTTGTCACCAGCGCGACCCTTTCGCCGAGCAGGCGTTGAAGCATGCCGCCGAGCTTCCTGATGATTTCGTTTAGCTTGATGACCTTCGGGCGCACCATGTTTCGCCGGCTGAAGGTGAGCAGCTTGCGGGTGAGGTCCGCGGCGCACTCTGCTGCGGTGCTGATCTGCGTGAGCGAATTCCCCACCTCGCGCGGCATCCCGTTGGCATTCCGGTGCAGGCTCGCGTGGCCCTGGATGATTGTGAGCAGATTATTGAAGTCGTGCGCGATTCCCGCGGCGAGCTGGCCGACGGCCTCCATTTTTTGCGCCTGCCGGAGCTGGTGCTCGAGGTGAAGCCGGTCGGAGATGTCCTGCGCCATCATGAGGATGTGCGGCTGGCCGGCGACGGTGAGCGGTTCCAGGGAGATGAGTGCCGTGCGCAGTTCCTTGTCGCGGCCGACGATCTGAGTCTCCACGTTGCGGACGGGCCGGCCCTCGCGCACGGATTCCAGGAAGCGCGTCTCGTAGTCCAGACAGAGGCCGACTTCGAGTGGCGTGCGGCCGGTGGTTTCCTCGCGCGTGAAGCCGGTCATCGCGAGGAATGCGTCGTTCACATCCACGAACCGCTGTGCTGGCAGCGACTGGATCGCCTGCGGGATGGGGCTGATGCGAAAGGCCTTGGAGAACCGCTCCTCGGACAGCGCGATTTCCTTGCTCACGCTTTCGAGCTGGGCTGTCCGCCTAGCCACCATGTCCTCCAGTTCGCTCATCCGCAGATCGGCCAGACGGGTCACCAGCCATTTCTTCGTCAGCGCGTGCGCGACCTGCAGCACCTCCACCGTGTCGAACGGCTTCTTCAGCAGTACGAGGCTGTCGCTCACGCCGAGCTGTGCGGTCATCTTCTCCCACGAGTAGTCGGAGAATGCCGTGCAGATGACGATTTGCAGCGAAGGATCCACCTCCCAGAGCCGCGCGATCGTCTCGATGCCGTCCCAGCCCGGCGGCATCCTCACATCCACAAACGCCATCGCATAAGGCTCACCCATGGCGATGGCCGTGCGCACTTTTTCCAGTGCCTCCTGGCCTTGGAATGCGGAGTCAGCCGTGAATCCGGCCAGGTTCAAACTCGGCTTCGGCGCTTCATCGAAAAGGAACGCCTCAGCCGTGTTGAGCTCGACGTTCTGCACCTGCGAATCCAGCAGCACTTTCCGGAAGTCCGCGTGGATCGCCGGGTTGTCATCCACCAGCAGGATGCGGCGGTTTGCCTCAGCGATCACCGGGCGGCCTCCTGCGTGGCGAGAGCGCCCCCGGGGCCTGTCGCGGGATCGTCTGCTCGCAGTTTGGGAGAGATTGAAAATCGGACGGGTTGCGCGGGCATGGCTGGATTGCGAGGTACGTGCAGGGAATTCTAGCAAATCTAATTCCACGCGCGGGACGAAATTCGACAAAAGCGACCAACCTCTGAGGGAGTCATTTTGCTCCCGCCCCGGCGGGACATGAACAATGCCGCCCGAAGCCGGCCAGAGGGCGCTTTTCAGCGCCGACGAACGCGGTGAATGCAGATTTGGGAGATTCATCCGCGGTACCGTCTCATCGTCTGCGGGCGTTCGGCATCCGCCTAAGATTTTCCGCGACTTCGGACTCTCCCTCGGCTCACCTTTGAATCTCCAACCCATGACCACCGCCCCGCGCATCCTCACCGCCCTCATCGCCACCACGGCCCTCGCCTTTGCCGAGGACAAGCCGAAGCACCCCATCGGCTACCAGGACACGCCGATCATCCCCGTCACGAAGTGGCACGTCCACGATGGCGAGCGCCCACAGCCCACGGTCGTCACACCCGGCGAAGGCAGCACGCAGGAAAAAGTCGGCACTGCGCCGAGCGACGCGACCGTCCTTTTCGACGGCACGGATCTTTCAAAATGGCGCAACGCCAAGGGAGAGGACGCGAAATGGAAGGTCGAGAATGGCTACGCCGAAGTCGCGCCGAAGACCGGCGATATTTTCACGAAGGACGAGTTCGGCCCCGACTTCCAGCTTCACCTCGAATTCGCCACGCCGCCGCCCGTCGGTGACAGCCAGGGCCGCGGCAACAGCGGCTGCTTCCTCTTCGGAAAATACGAAATCCAGATCCTCGACAGCTATGAGAACCCGACCTACGCCGACGGCGGCGCGACCGCGATCTACGGCTACATGCCGCCGCGCGTGAACGCCTCGCGCCCGCCCGGCCAGTGGCAGACTTACGACATCATTTGCGAAGGCCCGCGCTTCAAGGACGGCAAGCTGGAGAAGCCCCTCGTCGTGACCGTGCTGCACAACGGCGTCGTGACGCAGAACCACACCGCGCTCATCGGCGGCACGCCGCACCGGCAGGTCGGCACGTATTCCGCGCACCCCGAGAAAGGTCCCTTCAAACTCCAGGACCACGGCAACCCGATGCGCTTCCGCAACATCTGGGTCCGCGAGATTCACATGCCCGATGCCGACGAAATCGGCGAAGGTCCGAAGATCGGAAAATAGCGGAACGCGACGCGGGTCCCGCGCCGGCGCGGAAATTTCAGGAAGCAATCGCTTTCCCATGCAGCCGGAGGACTGGCGGTAACGGACTCAAAGGACAATTTAGTCCCCGCAGTCTGTTGCAGTCCCGTGCCGGCCAGCCCGTTTTAACACGGCATGCAACAGTGGCAGCGTGAAAATCAAAACGCCGCTTGGGGTCGGCGGACTATGTCGGGAGCATGCCTATATGGTTGGTTGACAAAGTGGCTTTGACAATAGCCCAGCGCTTCAGCGCTGGGTTTGCGGCGTGAAGCGGGTAAAGCCCCGTAAGGGACGACAGGACCGGTTCTTCCGTCCCTGCGGGACTTTGTTCGTTCGGGGGGCGGCGTTCCCAGCGCTAAAGCGCTGGGCTATTGTCATGATTTTCCGCAGCGTTGCCAACCAACCGGATAGGCAGATTCGGGAGCTTGTGCGGGTGGGCAGATTCGGCTCAGAGGATCTCGCGATAGAAGAACGCCATAAACACGCCGAGGGCGATGACGCACGCGGGCCACACGCGCCGAGTGACGCCAGCCGGAATCAGCCCGCGCAATCCAAACCACCGGACTGCGCCGGCAAAAAGGCCGAACATCCCGAAGAAGGCGTGCTGCACGTTGATGAGGTTGGTGAGCGCTTCGTTCGACGTGACGCCGGAATGCGCGTGGCCCAGCAGCAGCAGACTCCCGCTGACCATCACGACAGACATTGCGTATCCGAGCCGCGCTTCACCGCCCGGCCGCCGCACCTCGCGCCAGCCCAGCCACGCGAGGACAAAGACGAGGAGCGCGCCGAGCTGATGTTCCAGCAGGATGGGATCGCCGAGCACCTGGCGCACACTGACGGTGCGGAGGACGAAAATTTCCACGTCGGCGAATACGCTGATGAAAATCCCGAATGGCACGAGCATCATCGGCCACAGCCGTCCGGCCCACCGGCCCGCGCGTCCGCCGTTCGCCTGGAGCAGCCACAGTCCGCCGAGCAGGACGACGGTGACGCCGGACCAGTTGTGCATGAACTCGGAATAGCGCAGGTCGTCCACGGTGCGCGTCGGCTGGCCGGCGAAGGCGGTGTCCACGAGCACGGTTGTCGGCCAGTCGGGCGTGAAGACGGCGCGCGTCTGTTCCGCTGTAAGCTGCGCGGCTCCGTCCGGGCTGGGCGGCGAGACGGAGCCCAGCACACCGGCCAGGGTGATGACGAGCAGTCCGGCGGTGACTTCGAGTTCCAGCAGCTTGCCGAATCGCGCGAGCGCGGCGCGCGATTTTTCGGTGATGATCGTGCCGGCCGCCAGCAGCGTGGGTCGCACGAGGCGGAAGTTCATCCATCCGGCGCAGACGACGATGGCGAGCAGGATCAGTTTTACCAGCAGGGTCAGTCCGTAAGGCGAGGTGAACAGCGAGGCCAACGCCGGCAGATTCCGCACGCTCGCGACGAGGCCGGACGCGAGCAGCAGCGAGGAAGCCGTCAGCGCCACCGGGGAAAAGCGGCGGACCACTTCACGCGTGAGGCTCACCGCCGCCGGATCGTCCGCATTGCAAAGCACGCGCCGTGACGCAAGCAGGTGACACAGGATTCCGATCCAACCCGCACCCGCCATCACGTGGAAAATCTGCCAGCCAATCGCGGGTCCGCGGCCGGCGGGCTGCGCGGCGGCGTGGCTGACGAGGCTCGCGAGCACGCTCCCTGCGAGGCCGAGTGCACCGACGATCCACCAGTGGCCGCGCGCCCGGAACCGGCACGCAGCAGCAGCCGCAAAGAGGACGAGCGCGTAGGAGACCGAAAGCCGGCCGACCGTCGTCTGCGTCGCGAACTTGATGACGAGAGCCCATTCCACCCCGCCGTACACCGCCCTTCCCTGCACCTCCGCGACTTGCACGAAGATATCCAACCCGGCTGCCATGGCGGAAACGAGCGCGCCGCGAAACGCCCAGCGACGGCTGGCTTCGCGAATTTTTTCCAGCAGCTCCCCGGACGAGGCCAGCCCGCGCGAGGCAATGCGCAGCACCCCGAGCACGAACAGCGCGCCGCCGAGCGCCACGAGCAGACCGCAGAGCTTGAGCGCGTGAAGAAGGGAGTGCTCCATGAAACCTCGGCGACGCGGCGCTACCTGCCGCGCGGTTCCACGATCGTGAATGTGAAACGCCCCGGCGCGCTGTGGCCGTCGCGCGAGAGCACGCGCCACTCCACGACGTATTCACCCGGCGCGAGCGGCGGGAATTCCACCGTGAGGTGCGTGCGGTCCTTCGCGTCCACGACGGGCCTGCCTTTCACGAGGTTGTTGCGCTGCTTCGCTTTCAATTCGCTCGCGGCAAAAATTTCGATGCCGTTGAACTCCGCATCAAGCAGTTCGTTGAACCAAAGCTCGGCCCGTTCTGGCGCGACGGCGAGCCGGGCATTCCCGGCCGGCATCGAGCGGAGCAGGCGTGCGTGCGCTTGGGCGACGGCGGGCAGTCCCGCGAGCAGTGCGAGCACGCAAAGGAGGAGGAATCGCCGGGCACCAAAGTGGCCGAAGGGGCGTGGTTTCATGGTGCCACAATGACGGCGGAGTTTTGGTTGGAAACGAAAATCAAAACTCTGGCTCGCATTCACCTTTTGCGAGCCGTTGATATTTTCCTCGCATGCTCCCGCAGCGATGAGAACCAGCGCCGCGATGAATTGACCCGGAACGGGATTTGCATCGGCACGAGCCCGTGGAAATACCCGGACGTTCGCCGTGGGTGCGGATGGCGGCGCCTACCGCGCGCTGAGAATCCCGAGCGCCTTGGCGGGGTTCTTCACGCGCAAGATGAGCAACCCGAGTTTGGCACCCGGGCTGGTGGCCAGATACGCGTATTCGATATTGATGCGAGCCTTGGCGAGTTTCTGGGCGATATCGGCCAGCGCTCCGGGCTTGTTGCTATTCTCCAGCATGAGCACGTCGTTTTCGACGACCAGCACACCGCGATCTCCAAATATGTGTAGCGCCCCAATCGGATCGCTCACGACCATGCGGACCACGGCGTGATCAATGGTGTCGGAGATGGTCAGCGCGTAAATGTTGATTTTCGCGGCGGCCAGCGCATCGCACACCTTGGCGAGCGTGCCGGGTTTGTTGTCGAGAAAGACGGACAGTTGTTGGGCGATTTCCATGGCCACGTACCGTCGAACGGCGCGCGCAACCCGACAAGCCGTTTCTCATTTTCAGAAATGTGCTGGATGAAGTGACGCCCCACCGTGCGCTCGCGCCTTCCACCGTCTTTTCGCGCTTCCTGTCGTCCGAGCCTGCGGCGGGTGCCGGTCGCGACTTCCGCAGCCAGGCTGTTCAACCGTTGTGAAAATCGAAGCGACGGTGACGCACGTGCAGTCATGATGCGTTCGATCGCCACCATCATGCGTCTGGATTTCGCAGGCTTCCCGAATTGGCTCCATGCTCGGCCGCTTCGCGCGGCTGCTCGCGCAGTCGCGCGTTGGCCACTTCGAGAACTTTGGTGCGCAGTGTGTCCACCGTTCCTTGCCACCGACGGAGAGGCGGGCATAGTATCCGCGCTCCGATGCTCCACGAGGTTTCCCACGTTCGCCTTGCGCCAAGTTTTCGACTTTCTGCGCGCATCTAAGGGGACCGTAGAATAAGCAAATCGCGACCACCGAGAAACACCGTGTTTTCAGAGGTAAATGCCGGCATGGCGAAATGGCAGACGCAAGGGACTTAAAATCCAAAACTGCCCTTTTGCGCAGGTTCTCACAGCTTATCGTATTTTTACAGCTAATTGACGATGAGACGCTTATGCCGCATTTCTATTATCACAGCTTTGCACCGTTTTGTGCAAAAAAACCGACTGACCGTAGAACGACC
>JANXZI010000560.1 GCA_025355595.1 Spartobacteria bacterium | reverse complement strand
GGACGCTGCGCTCGCGTACACGCTCGGTGAATTTACGAACCTCGCACGCGCCCTCGCGAACCGTCCGGGCAACGTCGTCTTCCCCGAGACACTCGCCGAAGAGGCGCGCTGGCACGCGAAGAAGCACGGACTGCGCTGCGTGGTGCTCGATGAAAAACAGCTTCGCGCGCGGCGCTTTGGCGGCATCACGGCGGTCGGTGGCGGCAGCGCGCGTCCACCGCGGCTCATCGTGCTCGAACATCGCGGTGGCCCGCGCACGCAGGCTCCGCTCGCGCTCGTCGGCAAGGCGGTGACGTTCGACACTGGCGGCATTTCCATCAAGCCCGCGGCGGACATGGAGCAGATGATTTGGGACAAGTGCGGCGGCACAGCCGTGCTCGGCGCGATGCTTGCCATCGCGAAGCTCGGCGTGAAGCGCAACGTCATCGGCCTCATCCCTGCCGCCGAGAATATGCCCGGCTCCGCAGCGTACCGCCCCGGCGACATCGTGACCTGCTACGACGGACGGCACGTCGAGATCGTGAACACCGACGCCGAGGGCCGCATGATCCTCGCCGACGCGATCGGCTTTGCGCGCAAGGATCACCGCGCCGCAGCCATCGTGGACATCGCCACGCTCACCGGAGCATGCGGCGTCGCGCTCGGTGAAAGTGCCGCCGGACTCTGGAGCAGCGATGATCGTCTGCGCGACGCCACGCTCGATGCCGCGAAAAAGTCCGGCGAGCGCCTGTGGCCGATGCCACATTTTCCCGAGTACGACGACGCGATCCGCAGTGACGTGGCGCTCCTGAAAAACAGCGGCGGACGCATGGCCGGCGCATGCACTGCGGCTGCATTCCTGCGGACATTCGCGGAAAAGACGCCGTGGGTGCATCTCGACATCGCCTACACTTCGCACCGGAACAAGGACAGCGCCTCGCTCGCAAAAGGCGCGACAGGATTCGGCGTTCGCACACTTGTCGAACTCGCGATGCACTGGACGTAGCGCCGACGAGTCGTCGGCACCACACTTGCGGCCTCACTTTTTCCACCGGAAAAAGTGGAGAGTAGGGGGGTCGAACCCCTGACCTCGTCATTGCGAACGACGCGCTCTACCAACTGAGCTAACTCCCCGTTACTGAAAAACTGACGGCGTGGAATATCCCCGGAAGAAAATTTCCGGCAAGAAAAATGTGTGTCCGAATTTGCATTCGTGCAGGGATGTCTGCAAGAGGCGCGAGGATGGGGAAGCTGTCTGACCACGGATGGCACGGATGGGCGCCGATGGAGGAGTTCCAGCCTGAAAACCACCCGTGTGCCTCGGTGCTCAGTCATCCACGAGGACCGGGCGTGCCGCCGCATTTCGCCGTGGCTCGAATGCTTCACAGCATAGCTTGAGCATTCCGAACTTCTGCACCATCCTCGCCGTCACCATGAAACGTCTCGCGCTGTCCCTCGTCCTTGCGGTGTCCCTCCTCGGCGTCTCCCACGCGGTCATCAAGCGCGACCCGATGGACGTGATGCGCGAGAGTCAGGAGGCTTTTGAAAAGCGGGACTTCGATCGCGCTGCGGCACTTCTCACCGAGGCCATCGAGGCGAATCCAAAGCTCACGCCGGCCTTTGTGCTCCGCGGTCTCGCGAATGCCTCGCGCAACAAATTCGACGACGCGATCGCCGACTACACGAAGGCTGCCGAACTCGCGCCGGACGACGAGCGTCCGCGACTGCTGCGCGCGGCGATTCATCAGTTCCGGAAGGAATTCGACAAGGCGATCGCGGACATTGATTTTGCGCTGAAGAAGGAACCGGCGAATGCCGAACTGCTCGCCACACGCGGAATCTGCCGCGCGCAAAAGGGCGACGACGACGGTGCGCTGAAGGACTTCGAGGCGGCGGTGAAGGCGGACCCAAAGAACGTCCACGGCTGGCAACTCCGCGGTTCCGCGTATTCCGAAAAGGGCGAGAAGGAAAAGGCGCTCACTGATTTCAAAGAGGCTATCGCGCTCGACCCGAACAACGCGGCGACGTATCTCTACCGTGCGCACCTTTACCTCGTGGAAGCCGATCCGGATCTCGCGCTCGCAGACCTCGAGGAGGTGATGCGCCGCGCGCCGGATTTCCCCGGCGCGGCAAACGACTACGCGTGGACGCTCGCGACCAATCCGAAGGACACCGTGCGCAACGGGCGCAAGGCCATCGAGTACGCGAAGAAGGCGTGTCACGAGACCGACTACAAACACGCGCCGACCGTGGACACGCTTGCCGCCGCATACGCCGAGGCTGGCGACTGGGAGGAGGCGCTGAAGTGGCAGAAGGAGGCGCTGTCGCTCGCAGAAAAAACGCACCCGGATGACGTCAAAGGCATGAAGGAGCGCCTCGCGCTTTTCGGGGAAAAGAAACCCTTCCGCGAAGTGCCGGTGCGCGAGAAGAAGCAGAAGCCGTAGGAGCGCACGGACGGATGCCGTCGTGCCTCAAGGCACTGTCACGCGCAGCCGGAGAAACACTGAGGCGCGCCGTTGACGAGTGTCCAAGCGATCGGGAATGCACCGCTGCCCTGATTCACGCCCGTCGCGCTCCAAGCGATCATGTCAGGCGATCCCTCAATGCCGCGGTTACATCGCCGCTTCCTGCGGCACGGCTTTCGCGAGTTCAGCCACCATGTCCGGCACGCTGAGGTTTTCCGCGAGACCGTCGTAGTTCAGCAGCACGCGGTGGCCGAGGACTTCGGGGGCGAAATGGCGGATGTCCTCGAACGCCACGTGCGCGCGTCCCTCGGCGAG
>JANXZI010000600.1 GCA_025355595.1 Spartobacteria bacterium | reverse complement strand
GATCTGACACGCAGGCATATCGGCAGTTCGGAAACTCGATTGTCGTTCCTGTGCGGAGATTACGTTTTGCGGAAAATGGTCGCGCGGTGTTGGGAAAGAAACGCCAACTCCGGCGGCGCGGCGTCATCGGGAAAACGCAGCGGCTCTCCCGCGTATGCGCCGAAATTTTCGGCGATACTGCGCTGCGATAGCTCGGCTTTGAGTCGTGGTGAAAGTAGAAGGCAGAGCTTGTCGTCGAAAGCGATGAGTCCGCGGTCAAAAGCAGCGTCGTGCAGGCGCGAGAGGCAAAGGCCGTTGCGGACATTGAGGCGTTCCGCGACGTGCGTGCCCCACGGGAGAATGTGCGACGCAATCAGCAACTCGCGCACGCCCAACTCGGTGACGCCGCAACGCCCACCAAAGTTGTTGAGCACGGCATCGCGGAAATACTCCTGACCGCGCCGGAGCTTCACGTTCGCAGTCGTCTCCGTCGGCCCGCGCGGCGGGCGCTTCCGCACGCACGCCTTCTTTTGGCAATACCTCAAGTTCACTGTTCTCGTCAGCGCCGAACAGCGCGCGTAGCGCGCCTTCGCTCGCCGGAACCGTTTCGTTGAGGTCAGCGTGAAACTCGTTCCACGTCGCGCGGTCGAGTGCGCTGGCGCCCGCAAGTCCCTTGATGCCGCGCAGCTTCAATGCTGGGTCGAGCGATGCAAAATTACACAGCTTCATCGCCACGCTGTTTGCACCGCGCCCGAGTTTTTCCGCCAGCGCCACAATCACAGCCTGCCGTGCGTGAAGCTGCCCGAATGTGAGCTTGTGGTAGAGGTTGAGCGCGATGAGGAGTTCGTCACGCGTCCAAAGTTTCCGAACAATCATTCCAGGAAACTATCGAGCCGGAGCGTTGTCGGAAAGTGATGAGTGATGAATCTGAACAACCCGACTCCGCTGCTGTTTTCGGCGGCGCTCTTTCGCTATGGCACGAGTGCAAGAAGCCGTCCAAAGCCAACGAACGCGTTAATCTGAGCGAATGCTACAACGGCGGTGATGAGTTCATGCGCGTAGTCATGCGTGTAGCGACCCGCTTTGAGGAATGGGCTTCCATGCACATTGTTTTCGACGGACTAGACGACGTTTGGCCATACCTGCTGGAAGACAAATTCGGCGCGGCTTGCGTGTGTGTAACTGGGATGGAAACCCTCCATGAGTTTAACGAACGCGACTGTCTTCGGGTTTCGCTGCACTTGCGACTTCCCGTCAGACATAGCGCCGGTCTTCCCGTTCCGGTTGATGTGACGGCAGCCAATCCAATTCCGAATTCGCCGTTCCCGGCATTTCGGATTCAGACCGTGAGGCAAGTTGCTGAAGACGACTTCTGCGAGGCGTTCACTTTGTCCGATGACCCCTTCGACGATAACTTCGACCCACCGCATTTCGCATTGTATGGCGTCGGCAGCGACGGCTTACTCGAACATATCGCCGACCGCGATACGTATGCGAAAACAGTCACGCTGGCGCGCAATCTCATCCCCGGTATCACGTTTCCTGACACGCCTCCGTTTCGCCCGACGACAGCACAAGAGTAGGACTCACGCAAAGGCGCAGAGACGCAAAGTTTCCACGGCAGCGTCTGTCTTTGCGCCTTCGCGTCTTTGCGTGAGCATCATTGTGCGCGCCGCAGGCCGCGAGCTTCGCCGCGCGTTCACCACGCCACTCGAACAACTCCTGAAGGCCGACTTCATCCGCGCATGGTGCGCCGTCGCCTACACGTTCCCCGGCCTGCATCCCGACGGCTACGAGGACGCGGAAAGCGGCTGGCCGCGCGCCATGCGGCCTTCGCCGCCGAGTCGTGGCGGCGCGCGGACGCGGGCGACATCACCGACGAAGAACTCTACCCATGCGATGCGCAATGGGCCGGCCTCTACGACCGGATGCACACGCACGAGGACGACGAAACCGCGCGCCGTTTCCAAATCGCCGCCGACTTCGGCGAACGCGCGGATGGCTGATGTCTTCACGCGAGCAAAGCGAAGCGCGGTGATGTCGCTCATCCGCTCGCGCGGCAACCGCGCGACGGAACTCCGGCTCATCGCGCTCATGCGCGAACACGGCATCACCGGCTGGCGACGGAACGCCAAGGTCTTCGGCAAACCCGATTTCGTCTTCCGCCGCGAGCGCGTCGCCGTCTTTGTGGACGGCTGTTTTTGGCACGGCTGCCCGCGCCACGCGACGATGCCCGCGAACAACCGCGCATTTTGGAAAGCCAAACTCACCCGCAACGCGCAGCGCGACCGCGAGGTGACGCGCGCTTTGCGCGCCTCGGGCTGGACTGTCCTGAGGATTTGGGAGTGTGCGTTGTCGCGTTCCCGCGCGAAGTGCACGGTGGCGCGAATCGTCCGTGCCTTGGCGGTGTCCGCCCCAAAAACAAAAGGCGCGGCCGAGTGAACGACCGCGACCGTGCCGGGGCGCATGAGTTTTATGCGCGGGGTTCCGGGGGTGGTCGCTCGTTTCTCGCTCGACCCCAGGCTAAGTTCCGGCACGCCTCCGGCGTGCGGGAAAGTGCCGGGAATAAGCTCCGAGGACGGGCAAACTATCCGACTCGGACGAGGAGGACGGGCTGATTATTTGTATCCGCACGATACTTGAGCATCCACTGGGAGGCGTGCTATTTCCTGGCCATGAGCACGCTCGCTGAGATCCAGGAGGCCATCCACAAGTTGTCACCCGCTGAACAGGCGGAATTGCGGCTGTCTCTGTTGGAAGAAG
>JANXZI010000583.1 GCA_025355595.1 Spartobacteria bacterium | reverse complement strand
CGGGCTTCTTCGGATCGTAAGGGACAATCACCGTGTCGCGCGACTCGCGCGGATCGTTCTGCGCCTCCGCCGCAAAAATGCACGCCGTGCGGCCAAGGAACACCAGCGCCATCAGCACGCACCAAGTTAGAAGTTTGGTGTTAGAAGTTAGACGTTTGAAGTTAAGCCGCCCGCAGGGCCGGTTCGAATCAGGACGTTCTGCCGCGTTCGCACCGCGCCTGCGGCGGGCCAAACGTCTAACATCTAACATCGAACTCCTAACTCTTAAAAAAGAAGCCTTCACGCCAGTACCTCCTTCCGCTCGCGAAACACACACAGTGCCGCGATCCGATTCAGCACCAGCCCGACGAGCCAGCCGCCGAGCAGCGCATTGCACACCGGCGCCCACGCCGCGCTCACGCACAGCGGCGCGGCGGTGAGCAGCAGCACGGCCCACAGCGTCCGCCACCACGGTCGCCTCCCCGCGAGCACGTAGAGCGCGATGCCCCCCGCCACGAACCACCGCCACAGCGACCGCGCGCGGCTCCACCAGTCGTCATAGCGCAACGCCACCCGCTCCGGCGCATACAGCCCCTCGAACACCAGCACGCGCCCGCTCTTCGGCAAATCGAGCGTCACCGGCAGGAGGCTCGCGGACTTCAGGCCGAATTTCCCATTGTCAAAATCATTGTCCTTCTTTCCAGACTTCGCCTTCCCTCCCCCTGCGAGCGCAAAACCGCCTGCAGGAACGGCTTCGTTCGCTGTCGGCAACTCCGCAACTGTCTTTGCGAGCAGCCTGTCCATCTCAGTGTCACTCGGCACGCCCAGTTTCATCGCCATCGCGTAAGCTTCGCGAGCCTCAGCCATGGCCCGCGGCTGCTTTGTTATGTGCAACACGGCAAGATTATACCATGCGTCCGCGTTGTTCGGATCGATCTGAACCGCGGTTTCCAGTTCCTTCTGCGCAGCGTCCATCCAGCCTTTTTGAGCAGCCGTGATCCCGAGGTAATTGTGAGCCGAAAAATCCTTCGGATTGATCGCAAGCGACTTCGTCAAGGCATTCACGGCATCGTCAAACTTTTCCGCCTGATAGTAGGCGATGCCCAGCGCCCTCCACGCAGATGCGTCACCGGGATTTGCAGCCGCGGCTTTCTTCAGACGGTCTTCCGTCTCCGAGAATTTTCCGGAGCGAAACTGAACCACATTGCTGTTCGACAATTGATAGACCGCCTGCGGCCAAGTCAGTGCAGCATTTCCCGATTCAAATTCAATACGATCCTTTTGCGGCGAGACGACACCATCCTTCGAAGAACCGCCCCTGCGAGACAACACACCCGCGATCTTGCGCACGAGGAGTTTCTCGTGCGGCTCCTCGCTGACGGGCAGATTGCTCTCAAATTTCGAATACGAAAAACCGTCCGGCACCCACACGTGCCATTTGCTTTTCAGCACCGGGATTTCCTTCGCCAGCGATGGCGCGGCGAGTTCGAGCTTGCCGTTGGCTTGCCACGGCTTCGCGGCGGTCTCGTAGGTGATGGATGCGAGCACTGCGGCGTCCGCACCGTGACGCGCGGGGAGCGGGAGGCGCACGTTGCCGGGCTGGTCGGCTACGGGCTTCACGGCGATGCCGTCAATCGCCACGGTGAGAAGCTGTGCGCCGGGCGGCAGTGTGACATCGAGATACTCCACGCCCGTCGAGCGCAGGCGGTACACGGCCTCGTGCCGGTGCGTGCCGCTGGTCGAGATCACGGTGTTCAGCTCCAGCGTGTCCACGACCGCCGCGAGCATCCCCGCGGGCGCGTGCCGCACGCCGTTGAGCTTCAGCGCGTAGTCTGCGCCGAGCCAGCCGAAGACGCCGATGACCCGGTGCCGCGGCGCGTAGTCCGCGAGTTGCGGCGCGAGCAGCGAATCGAGTTCGTTCATCCCGCGCGCGTCGAAGCGGATCTCCGTCTCCGTATTCGCCTCCACCGCCCACAGCCCGCTCGAACGCACGACATCCAGCGGCGAGATCACCGGCACCTTGGCGGTGAACGAATAGCCCTTGCCGCCGCCCTCCGCCGCCTGCTTCGCCACTGGCACCTGCGCGGCGATGCTCAGTGCGTATGCACCCGTGAGTTCCTTTTGGAAAGTGACCGTCCATACGTCATCGGCGAGCGCGCGCTCGGCGATTTGCGGGCCTTCAAATTGGAAGTTGTGCGCGATGTCCTTCGGCACGCGGAGCTTCACCGCGCGCGTGCCGCCACCCATGAACTGATAGTTCATCGAGGCGCGCAAATCGAGCACGCCCTCCAGCGGCAGCGCGTAGCCCGTGAGCGCCGCGA
>JANXZI010000579.1 GCA_025355595.1 Spartobacteria bacterium | reverse complement strand
CTCATCGCGAATCCGCCGCCGATTCCTGCGGAGTTCGTGCACGTGCAGGACGAGGGACTGCTCCCGCTACCGATGCTGCCGCCGCTCGGCCCGTAGCGGCGACCGCGCCGAAGCGGGGTGCGGCAATGCGGGTGCAAATTTGCAGAAGGTCACTTCCTCGCCGGTTCAGGGGCGGCGGGGGAATGGAAGACATGGCAGGCGTGGCAGTCCCACTTGATTCCGCCGTGCTCGCGCTGCTTCGCGGCGAGTGACTGTCCGGCATCCGCAGCCTGTGCGCGCTGTGCGCTGGCGGGAATGGCTCCGGTCTGCGGGGTGCGGTGGCACTCGGCGCAGGATTTCTGTGTGGGGATGAGGATGTCGGCGGTGTCCTTGCTGGTCTTCGCGGCACCGTGGCACTCGACACACGCCATGTGGCTGTGGGGTTGGTGGGTGAAGTTGCCCTTTTGCAACCAGCGCATGGCCATATTCGGCGGCGTGATGGCGGGCGCGTGGTCAGCAGTGGCGGGCGCGACGATGTGGCACTTGCGGCAATCGGTGAGGAACTTTGCGCCGCTGGCTCCGATGCGGCTGCTGCTGGGATCGCCCTCGAAAAAGACGCGCTGTTCGAGGTCGGCGAGGGTGCGCAGGCCGCGGCGTTGCAAGGCGTCCATCTCGGCATCGGCGCGGCGCTTCAGCTCATCGGTGCCCGTCACGCCCTCGGCGCGGATCGCATTTTCCACGGGGATGCGGACGCTGGCGAGGAACCAGCGGACCTTTTCCGCATCGTGATGCGGGATGCGGAGATTCGGGAGGCTGGGCAGCAGTTGGAGCGTGTGGCATTGCTGGCAATGCTGCTCATAGGTGACGGACTGCTTGAAGTTCCCGCCGGGGCCGGGCACATGGCAGTCGGTGCAGTTCAGCGGGTGATCTTTGCTGGTGCCGGCTAAGTCGGGACGAAGGTGGCGCTGATGGTTGAACTTAATCTTAGCCGGATCCTTTAGCCCAGCGGTCTCATAGCTGAAGGCCGGATGGCCGTGGGCAAAGTCGGAGAATGCGACGGGCTTGGCATTAGTTTGCGATGGAGCAATGAAGCTGACGAGCCCGTCCGGGAGCTTCACATTCTGGCCCGTCGCCTGGATGGGCGGGTTGGCCAAAGGCTGCGAATGGCGATGCAGCGCGAGCTTGTCGGAGTCGCCATGACACGAGGCGCACTGGCTCGCATCTGGTAGCGCCATGCGCGCGGTGCCGACGTGTTCGCGATGGCAGACGAAGCAATTCTCCGCATGGACGGAAACTGTCTCCGTGGCGACGGTGCGGAGGCTGAGGCCCGACGTCTGCGGCAGGTGGGAGGCAAATGCCGGGTGACAGCTCAGGCATGCCTGATCCATCGCGAGTGATGCAGGCGCGTGCGGCGAATCCTGGCCGGACTTATTCGTGGTGAAGGCGGCGCCGACAATCGCGGGGAGCGAGTGGCCGTCCCGCGATGAGGTGAGTCGCGCCTTCAGCGCATCGGTCTGGCCATCAGTATGGCAGGCCCGGCAGTCCTGCGCGAGCCGCGCGTGCCCCTGCGAGAGCGCGCCTTTGATGAACAGGTCATCCTTACCCCAATAACGATAGGTGATGATAGCACCTATTGATAAGATGACCGCGGCGAGGAAGAACCATAGCCGCAGCCTTCCCAGATAGTGCGGCCTGCTGAAGTAGCCGAGGTTCCCGGCGTATTGCCCGGCCCGCTGCTTCTGTGTGGAGCGGTCGTCCATGCGGGCGGATTAGCTGGTGAGGAAGCTCACTGCAGCCAGCGCATGCCACGCGGTGCCGATGAGCAGTGCGATGGACGCGGGGATATGGATGAGCAGCCACCCGTGCAGCAGATGGTGGAGGCGGGTCTGCATGTCCATCATGCGCCGGTCATCGGACCATTTCTGGATCAGATCGATCCGCGCCTTCCATCTCGGCTCCACATTGAGCCGGAGCGATGAGAAGGCGGCGGTGGCCGCGCGCGCGTCGCCGAGACGATGGAGCGGGCCTTTCCGAGCAGTGAGATAGGGAATGCATTCCTGATCAATGAACCGTGCAATCGCGGACGACTGCTTCGCGTCGGCATCCGCGGCACCCTCGACGCCTTTTCCGACTGCGGCAAGGTCGTCGCTTTTCAAATCATCGCGCATCTCCACCGCAGCCTGCACGAGAAGACCGCGCAGGTGAGGGATTTCCTCGAAGATGACCTCGCGCGAGAGACGCTCACGCATGATGCCCGGCACATATTGCTGAAGCACAATGCCGACGACGCCCGAGAGCATGACGATCGCATACAGCAGCATGAGCCCGCTCGTGTGCCAGCCGCCGAGCCGAAACCCGCAGTGAAACAGCACCAGCGGGAGCGTGAGGACGGTGAGCCAGAGGTGCGCCTTCAGCCACCATTGCACGTTGCCGATGGGCCAGGTGCGCTTCTTTTTCCGGATGCCGAGTGCCGCCGCGAATAGGAAGATGAAAAATGCCACCGCGCCAAAAATCAGACCGAGCGGCGTGCCGCCATACGTGTGCCGCAGCGGCGGCGAAGGGCCGAGGAACGCCGGCAGCGAAAAGGCAAAGGGCAGCCGGTGAGGAAAGAAATTTGCGACGAAGAGAACGCCGCACACGGCCGACGCGAGCGCCACAAAGACGATCCACGGAGTATGGGAGCGATCGATTTTCACCGGGGGGCGGATGACGTGATGGCTGGTGCGATAGATTCCGCGCGATCCCGCAGGATGGCCGCGCCCCGTCTGGCAGGCGGATCGGTATGCGGTGCATCGTCCATGGAAATCACGCCCATGTCTGCTAGCCATCGCACGCCAGCAGCGCCAGCCCGAAGTGACAGGGCTGATGCAGCAAAATTTCCGGAAGCGTTTCAACGCCCAGCGTCCAACATACAACACCCAGCTTCCAAGCGCAGACTCCGAACACGAAGTGTCGCTTGCTTTGGAAGTTGGGCGCTGAGCGTTGGATGTTGGACGTTGAGCCCGCCGCAGGCGCCTTACCGCTTGAGCATCGGTTCTCATCCTCGGAGCGACGCGTCATTTTGATGCACCAGCCCAGCCCGAGGTGAAATGCCGCCGTCGCATTTTGGTATTCGACTTCCAATTGTAGATCCGCCAGTGAACCACCCGTGATTCGCCTGAAGATTTCCGCCGTCTTTGCCGACCTCGCACTCTGTTGCGCAGCCGCGCTGCCGGCAGTCGCCGCGGATGCCACGGCCCCGTTGGCCGTCCATCAGTTCACCGGCTCGCAATCATGCGCATCGTCCAGTTGCCACGGCGGCGGCACGAGGAATGAGTTCCTCACTTACAGCAGGAAGGATCGGCACGTCTTCGCCGCGGGAATCCTCGGAAAGGGCACTTCGCTGAAGATCGCCGAGGCGCTCGGCATCGGCGATCCGACGAAGGCCGCGCAATGCACCGTCTGCCATTCCCCCATGGAGGCAGTCCCGGCCTCACGCCTCGCGGTGAGACTCCAGCCCGCGCCGGATCAGAAGCCTGTGCCGGATCGCGGTGTGAGCTGCGAAGCCTGCCATGGCGCAGCCGGCGAGTGGCTGCTCTTTCACACGCGCAAGGATGTCAATTATCAGCAGATTCTCGGCACGGGATTGCGGGATCTTATTGACATCAATGGGCGTGCCAATGTGTGCGTGGCTTGCCATCTGAATATTGACGAACCTATCCGGCAGGCGGGCCACCCCGAGTTATATTTTGAACTCGACGCGCAGGCCATGCTCGAGCCGCCGCACTATGTGGATGCGCGGCCCTCGCTCGGACCGCGCTCGTGGTTCACCGGTCAGGCTGTGGCGCTCCGCGAGATGAGTTGGAAGCTCGCCGCCAAGCGCGATGAGCGGCTAGTCGTGCGCTGGAAGGCGCTCGTGTGGCTGCTACAAATGACGGAGGCCGGCGCAAAGGAACTGCCGTCAGGCGAGGATTTCTCCGCGATGCAACCCGCTGCGGATCGCCTCGCAAAAAAGGCGTCGCGCGACCTCTGGACGCGAAGCCAGGTGGCATCCCAGTTGAAAAGGTTCGCGTCATCGCACCAGGAATTCGCCGACGCGAAAACCGACCGCATCGAACAGCGGCGGCGCGCAGAACTGCTCGTTCCGGCGATCGACCGGCTTTGGGCCGCCTTGAAAAAGGAAGGCGGCGTGACGTCCCCGGGCTTTGAGAAGGCGGTGAATGAGGCGGCCATGCTTTCGCATGAGCAGGACGACTTTGCTCCGGCGCAGTTTGCCGAAGCGCTTGGTAAACTGGAGGCCGAATTCGTCTCCGCGCTAAAGCCGTGAGTTGTCCCTTAGATCCTCTCACGGACTTTGAGGCGCTCAGGTGCGTCCTCGGACACGGTCCCCTCCCGCCCGGAGACGGGCGATGCGGATATGAACGGCGTCTTAGACTGGTATGGCCAGTTTCAGGCCGCGGTGCCCAGCGGCAGCCTCGTCTGGTGGGCCGTCGTCATCGTCGTTGCGCGAACCAATAATCAGTCTTCTCTGAAAAGAGACCGTGTGCGTTGATGGGGTTATTGGTTTGGCTGCTTATCTTTAGTTTCGGTTTGGGGTTAAGCTCGCCGGAGGGCGTGACCAGTCCTCTCTTGGGTGCTCGGCTCTGGGATTGCCCCCGGCTGACGCATTTTAACGTTGGGTCCGTGCTCCTCCGTTCTGTCCCAGGGCTCGCCTCACTTTGGATGCCGCCAGACTGATGCGGGATTTGCCGCGTGTGGCGCTCAATTCAGAACACAAGACCAGTCAAGATATGATGCCTGACCCCTATTTCCCATTGTCAGGGTGCATCCGCGCGCTCGTTCCTGCTCACTCCCGAATTATATGTCGCCGAACAGTTCA
>JANXZI010000570.1 GCA_025355595.1 Spartobacteria bacterium | reverse complement strand
CGAGGGTTTTCCGGACGCGCGTTGGCATGGGCAAAAGCGGGGCGCTCATCGGGTGGGCCGGGCGGCGGCGTGGGCACGGGGAGAAAAATCCTGAGCTTCGGTGTCACCGCTGGCGAGCTGTGGGCGTGTAGGCCACGTCTTCCTCTTTTGCTTGCTCATGGTCTTGCTCATGCTCTCACTCGCGAATCCGCGGAGGGAACGAACGAGAGCATGAGTATGACAAAGCGTAAGAGGTCTGAAAGGACGCGCGGAGCATGCAGGCCACGCCGTTAGTGCTGTGTAACGCGTGAAGTGATGGGGTGGCATGCGAGTCCGGCGGCGGCGATTGGTGACTGGTGAGAAGTGACTGGTCTTCCGGTCTTCTCGAGGCAATCAGAACCGCGCACCAGTCACTTCTCACCAGGCACTAGTCACACCTTGCGCACGTTCGACGAGCCCGTCATTTCACCGCTGATGCCGCTCTAGTCTGCAGGCTCCTCTCCGGGGCCCTTCGCCTTGCCGTCGTCCTCGTCGAGCAGCGTGGCGCGCTGGTGCAGGATGCGATCCAGCTTGTCCCAGTGGAACCAGAGGCCGATGACATTTTCAAAGCGCTTGATCACGCGCTGCTGGTTGTCCACGGCGAGGAGGTCGCCACCGCCGAAGCCGAGCAGGGTCTCGAGCACGTCGCGATATTTTGTCTGGAAGCGGAGGCCCGTGCGATCCGTGAGTTCGGAGCCCACGCCGAAATGGAACTCGGCGATTTCATTCGGGCTGAATTGCTTTTTGCGGTTGAAGACCATCTCGAAGATCGAGGCGATCCACGGGATGAGCAGCAGCCAGCAGAGCACGGAGACGGTGCCGTGGTCATAGGTCGGGTTCAGCGACGCGAAGTGGTGCAGGATCGGGCCGAGGATGGCGATGTGGCGGAGGTTCTCCATGTACTTCGCAAAGAGCCACAGCGTCGCGAAGACGAGCGTGCAGAGCACGAGCTTCTTCAGGCTCATGTCGTAGAGGACCGCGAGCAGGAAGTACATGAGCACGAAGATGAATATCCAGCCGCCGGCCTGCGCGGTGAGGATGTTCGTGGGCACGAGCAGGCGCAGCAGGAAGCCGGTGAAGAGCACGATCCACAGGAAAAATGCGGGCGGTGCGGAATAGACGATGATTTCGTCAATTTTCGACTTGCCGCGGACGATGTGGCCGACGGCGAGGAACGGCGCAGCGATGACGCGGCCGAACCGGGTGACGATGCTGACGTGTGCAGCGGGCGGCTGCGGTTTCGAGGAGGGTGCCTTCGGATCGGGTGAGTCGGCCATGGCGTGTGCGGGGGAGGTTGCCCGGTGGTGCGAGAGGGAGCAAGCGAAACGCGACGCTCCACGAACCGGACTTGCAAGAAGGCGATCTCGTTGGCATTTTTCCCGTCGTGAGCACCGTTGCCGAAATCGAGTCCGCGATCGAGCGCCTGCCTTTGCCCGAGGTGGCCCGGCTGGCCGCTTGGCTGGAGGAATTCCGTCATTGCCGCACGGTGCCGGATAGCGGCGGGCATCACGATCTGGATGAGTTCATTGGCACCTGGCGGGAAGACGCGGGGTTTGACGCCGCGCAGCGCGCCTTCGCGCAGGTGGACGAGGCGATGTGGAAATGAAAGTCGCGCTCGACACGAATGCCTACAGCGATTTCTTCCGTGGCGTTCCATCAAGAGTCGCGGTGATCCGTTCCGCGACTCGCATTCATGTTCCGCTGATTGTGCTTGGTGAATTGCGCGCGGGCTTTGCCGCCGGGAATCGGGAGGCTGAAAATCTCGCCACGTTTGAGAGTTTCCTGTCCCGCCCCCGCGTGTCTGTGTTGCGGCTCGACGAGGAGACGACGGAGCACTATGCGCGGATTTTTCTGCAACTCCGAAAAATAGGTATGGCGATACCGACGAACGATCTGTGGATCGCCGCGCTCGCCATTCAGCACGACCTCGAACTTTGCACCTCGGATGGGCACTTTCAGGAAGTGGACGGGCTGAGGCTCTGCTGAATTGAAGCCCGCCCGCTACTTCTTCTTCAGCGTGCTGAGGTATTCGACGAGGTTGACGAGGTCGTCCTGCGTGAGGGCCTGGCTGAGGCCGCTGGGCATCATCGAGGTCGTGAGTTTCTCGCGGCTCTTGATGTCGCTCTTGGCAAATTTCTGCGTCGCGCCGCCGGGGAGCGCGAGGATGAGGTCGTCATTCGTCTCGCTGCGGACGATG
>JANXZI010000559.1 GCA_025355595.1 Spartobacteria bacterium | reverse complement strand
AGGGCTGCGCGAGCACCCGGAGATTTTCCGCAAGTGGTTCGGCAAAGTCATCCCGACCGGCGACAACAAATTCAGCGCGCTGAACAGCGCCGTGTTCAGTGGCGGCTCGTCCATCTACGTGCCGCCGGGCGTGAAGGTGAAGCACCCGCTCCAGGCGTATTTCCGCATCAATGCGGAAAACTTCGGGCAGTTCGAGCGCACGCTCATCATCGCCGACGAAGGCTCCGAGGTGATGTACATGGAAGGCTGCACCGCGCCGAAATTCGAGACGGCGACGCTGCACTCCGCGGTCGTCGAACTCGTCGCCATGAAGGGCGCGAAGCTCCAGTACATCACCGTGCAAAACTGGTCCGCGAACGTCTTTAACCTCGTGACCAAGCGCGCCATCGCGCACGAGGCGGCCGAGGTGAAGTGGATTGATTGCAACATCGGTTCGCGCCTCACGATGAAATATCCCGGCGTCGTGCTGAAGGGCCGCAAGGCGCGCGGCGAAGTCATTTCCATCGCGCTCGCCGGCGACGGCCAGCATCAGGACACGGGCGCGAAGATGATCCACGCGGCGGATGAGACTACGTCGAACATCGTCAGCAAAAGCATCAGCCTCGGCAAAGGCCGCTCGACGTATCGCGGGCTCGTCCACATTCCGAAGCACCTCAAGGGCTGCAAAAACAACACCGAGTGCGACGCGCTGCTGATCAACCCGACATCGCGCACCGACACATATCCCGCGATCACCGTGCGCGGCACCGGCAACTCGTCGCAGCACGAGGCCAGCGTCTCGCAGATTTCCGCTGAGCAGATTTTCTACATGCAGCAGCGCGGACTCACCAAGGCGCAGGCCATGAGCCTTTCGGTGAACGGCTTCGTGAACGACCTCGTCCGCCAGTTCCCGATGGAATACAGCGTGGAACTGAAGCGGCTGATCGATCTGGAAATGGAAGGCTCTGTCGGCTGAGCCGCGGGTGGAATTGCCGGAAAACAAACTTCATGAACGCAACTGTGGAACTACCTGCACCTGCCAACACTTCGGTGCCTGACGCCTGTCCTGTCAGTGACGCGGGGCCCGGCTTCGCCGAACACCCCGAATATTTCCGCGCACGCCAGCGGGCAGCGTGGGAGAAATTCACGCAACTGCCGATGCCGGTGCGCACCGATGAGAATTGGCGCTTCTCAGACGTCAAGGCAGTGGACCTGTCGCCGTTCCATCGCGCGGATGCGATCGCGGATGGCGACGGGGCCGCGATTCTCGCGCGCTCGATCGGACTCACCGAGACCGCGGGACGCATGGTCTTCGCAAACGACCGTCTGCTCACGCAGGAATTCCACGGCGACACGCTTCGCGCAAAGGGCGTGCTGTGGATGCCGCTGGAGCAGGCTATCGGCGAGCAGCGCGAACTGATCGAGAAACATTTCATGCGCGAGGGTGCGCTCCTGGGCTCGCAGAAATTTGGCGCGCTGCACGAGTCGCAGGTGCGGAACGGCACGTTTCTTTATGTCCCGCGTGGCGTGGAAATCGCGCTGCCGATCGAGTGCTTCCATTGGTCGCAGGGGGAAGGCACGTCCAGTTTTCCGCACACGATCATCATCGCGGAGCCGATGAGCAAAGTGACCGTCGTGGATTATTTCCAGTCCGCCGGCGAAGACCCCGCGCTCGCCGTCGGAGCCAATGACATCATCGTCGGCGACGGCGCAAAGGTCACGTACGTCGCGGTGCAGCAGTGCAACCGGCAGACGCTCGCCTTTCGCCTAAACAACACCGTCGTCAGCCGCGACGCCAGCGCTCTCGCGCTCGTGCTGAATCTCGGCGGACGCTACGTCCGCAGCGAAGCCGTGAGCCATCTTCGCGGTCCCGGCGGACGCAGCGATATGCTGAGCATCACCTCCACGGAAGGATCGCAGTGGGTGGATCAGCGCACGCTGCAGATTCACGAGGCGCCGAACACCGCGAGCGATCTGCTTTACAAGAACGCGCTCAATGACCAGTCGCGCACGATTTTCACCGGCCTCATCCGCGTGGACCCCGGCGCGCATAAGACCGACGCGTATCAGAAAGTCCGCAATCTCCTGCTCACCGACGAAGCTGAGGCGAACAGCGCGCCCGGCCTCGAAATCGAGGCCGACGACGTCCGCTGTTCGCACGGCGCGACGACCGGCCAGGTGGATGCCGAGGAACTTTTTTACCTTCTCTCGCGCGGCATCCCGCTCCGCGAGGCGCAGCGCCTCGTCGTCTTCGGTTTCCTGAACGAAGTCACCGAGCGCCTGCCGCACGAGGCCATCTGCGAACTCCTCCGCGACCGTCTGCACGCGAAGCTCGGCTGACATCGCCGTATTATCCGCATGGGACGGACGTGTCGCTCGGGATCGGAAAAGGATTTTTTCCGGCCGCGCTTGCCATTCAAAATGATGCCCATGCGTATCGTTGTCAGCCTGCTCGTCAGTTTTCTCCTCACTGCCGCGCGCGCCGAAAATACGCCGCCGCCCGCGGATGATCCGCTGGTGGATCTCGCTTCCGTGGACCCCACGATTCTCGTCGGCCTGCGCTACGCCACGCCACGCAATATCACCGGCCGCGCACTTTATCCCGCCGCCGCGCGCTGCATCGTCCGCCGTCACGTCGCGGAAGGGCTGAAAATCGCGCAGGCGTGGCTCCGCCCGCAGGGCTACGGAATCAAAATCTGGGACGCCTACCGCCCGCCCGACGCACAGCAGGCGCTCTACGATGTCGTGAAAAACCGCTCCTTCGTCGCCTCCCCGGAAAAGGGCCACGCCCTCCACACCTGGGGCGCGGTCGTGGATGCCACGCTCGTGGACGCGAAAGGCCGCGAGATGAAAATGCCCACGGACTTCGACGAATTCACCGCTGCCGCCGCGATGAACTACACCGGCAAGGATCCCGTGATCGCGCACCATTTCGACCTTCTCCACTGGGCGATGGCGCGCGGCGGCTTCATCGGCATGAGGACCGAATGGTGGCACTTCATCGGCAAGCAATGGCGTGCGTGCAAGGCCGTGCAGGTGGATTCCATGCTTCCGGGAAAGGACGGGCGATGGTCAGCGACGGGCGTGGATTCTTCTGCCGAAGCGCCACCGCCTGCTCGGAAGAAATAAGGGTTTTCGATTCCGAGAAAATCACCGTGCGACGGTACCCGCATGGATTCGTCCGCAGGCGGTTGTCTCGCTCTGTTGCTGCGCGGATTCCTGCTCGCGCACGCTGCGGGAGGTGCGGATGCTGGCGCGGCATGAGTGATTCTCCGGTGATTCAGACTTTGGCGGACCTGGTTCGCATCAACAGCGTGAACTCGTTTTACGAGGGCGGGCCGGGCGAGCGCGAGATTGCGACGTTCGTGCGCGAGTTCTTCGAGCACCGCGGAATCGTGGCATGGGAGCAGGAAGTTTTTCCGGGCCGGCCAAATGTGATCGCGCGGCTGCCGGGGCGCGATCCGTCGCGGCGTGTGATCCTGGAGGCGCACATGGACACGGTGTCGGTGAAGGGCATGAGCATCGCGCCATTCGAGCCGCGCATCGAGGGCGGAAAGCTGTTCGGCCGGGGAAGCTGCGACACAAAATCCGGGTTGGCGGCGATGATGCACGCCATCTCATCGCTGCACGACGAAGGCATCACGCCGCCATGCGAGGTGTGGCTTGCAGCCGTCGTGGACGAGGAATTTTCTTATCGTGGCGTGGTGAAACTTTGCGAGGACATCACTGCGCACCCTGCGCCGGCGGTACATGCCGCGCTGGTCGCGGAGCCGACGGGATTGCGCGCGATCATCGCGGGCAAGGGCGTGTTGCGCTGGCGCATCGTCGTGCGCGGAAAGGCGGCGCACAGCAGCAAGCCGCACCTCGGTGTGAATGCGATCGTCCACGCCGCGCGCATCGTACTCGCGATCGAGGAGGATCACGCGCGGCTCGCGGTGAAGGTGCATCCGCTGCTCGGGCCGGGGACGGTGAATGTGGGCATCATCGAGGGCGGCGTGCAGGTGAACTTTGTCCCCGACACATGCGCCATCGAGATCGATCGCCGCCTGCTCCCCGGCGAAAGCGGCCCCGCTGTGCTCGCGCACTACCAGGGCCTGCTCGATGAGTTGAAGACGGAGCATCCGACTTTCGACGCCGTCATGGAACCGCCGCGCATCCTCGACGAAGCATTGGAAACCGCCGCCGATTCCGCGCCCGCGCAACTCGCGAGCGCAGTCCTTGCCGGCATGGGGCTCGACGCCACGCCCGGCGGCGTCCCATTCGGCAGCGATGCGAGCAAACTCTCCCGTGCTGGCATCCCGAGCATCATCATCGGCCCGGGCAGCATCGATCAGGCGCACGCTGCGGACGAGTTCGTGGACATCGCCGCGGTCGAGCGCGCGGTTACTTTTTACCGCGAATTCGTCCGGCGCTTCGAGTGAGGCGCGTCGAGAAAACGCATCAATTCACGGTCAGCGTTTTCACCTCGGCATCTGTCAGCGCGCGATCGAAAACCGCAATCTCGTCGAGGCGTCCTTCCCAGTTCGAATCGTTGTCGCTGCGTCCGCCGAAGAAGCACTGCTCGAAGCCAGCAGGAAAATTTGCCGCTGCCTTGGTTTCGATTTCGGGCTGGCCGTTGAGATAGACGCGCACCGATTCGCCGTCGCGCACCAGCACGACGTGCTGCCATTGCCAGCGGGGGATCTCGCTCTTGCCCGCCACCGCCGACGCGGGATCGCCGCCGTGGAAAAACACGAGCCGCCCCGTGTTCCCGCTCTTTCCGCCGATGCCGATATGATCGCCGGACGGGCTGAGCGCGTGATCGTGTTCGCGCGAGAACAGCCAGCCGCTCACGTCGCGGCCTTCATTCGGCATGCCGTTCCAGAGCCACATGGAAACTGAGTAGCGCACACCGACTTTTTCCAGCCGCGCGCGCAACCTGCCGCCGACGAAATGCGGCGCGCGGTTCACCTCACCGTTCGCGCAAAATTCCGACGAGTGCGCGCCGTCGAGGTAAAATGTGATGCCGCTCTCGAACAGGGCGTCGTGCCCGGAGCCGGTCGCGTCGGCTGCGTGCGGGCCGGAGAATTCATTCAGCCGCCAGTAGGCCAGCGGTTTCGCAGCGAGGATTGCGTGCGCGGCACTGCCGTCGCTGAGCTTCCACTCGCGGCGGGGCTTGGCGGCCACACTTTCCAGCAGGCCGATCGCAGCCTCCGCAATCTTCGGCTCGGCCATCACTTCGAGGCCCGCGGAGCG
>JANXZI010000557.1 GCA_025355595.1 Spartobacteria bacterium | reverse complement strand
TGGCAGCAGCGTCGGGAGGCATCGTAAATCCTAAATCATGGATCTTAAATCGGACGACTTTGTGTGCCCGGAAGTCGCACGTCACCGCGTCTCCCTGCCAGTCCGCCCCGAAGTGCGGGCTGTAGATGAGCTCCAGGCCGGCGAACTTCGGGTAGCTGCCGGGGCTGATGCTCGCCATCGTGCGGCGCGCGCCCTCGAACGGCGCAAACGTCGCGCCGGGGAACGCCCACGAGAGGCCGGTGCTGCCCGCGCCATCCGTGTAGAACGGCTGGCCCCACTGGTCCCACGCGTGGCCCCACGTATTCCAGAGGCCCTTCGCGACGACTTCCACGCGCTCGGTGCGCGGGTCGTAGGCGAAGACGCCGCCGCTGTTCACGCGCACGACGCCCCACGGCGTCTCCAGGTGCGTGTGGATATAGACGCTTTGCGAAAAGTAGAGCCGTCCATCCGGCCCCCAGCGCAGGGTGTGGACGATGTGATGCGTGTCCTCGGTGCCGAATCCGCTGAAGACGATGCGCTTCGTGTCCGCCTTACCGTCGCCATCCGTGTCTTCAAAGTAGAGCAGCTCGGTGCTCTGCCCGACGTAGCAGCCGAAGTGGGAAGTCGGAAGTCGGAGGTGGGAAGTGTCGGCATCGGAACCTTCCGACTTCCGACTTCCGACCTCCGACTTTGCCGCCACCAGCACCGGCGCGACCCCCGTCGGGATGAGCAGCCCGTCCACGAAGACCGTGCTCTTCGTCGCCTTCCCCGTGTGGCCGGGGTCTTCGAGGATGATGATTTTGTCCGTCGCCGCCTGGCCGGGGGCGATCATGGGATACAGCGCGCTGCTCGCCACCCACAGGCGGCCCTGCGCGTCCCAATTGCACTCGGTCGGCTTGGCGAGGAGCGGGTTTTCGGCCCAGAGGGAGATTTCGAGCCCGTCGGCGAGGGTGAAGTTCGGCGGGGTGAAAGTGGAGTCCGCGGGGATTTTCGAGAGGTCGGGTTTTTCGGCGGGCGTCTGGCGCGAGAGATCGGGGGCGGATGTCGCCTGCGCAGGATTTGCGATGTTTCCGGGTAGCGCGGGCGTCTCGCCTGCCGGGCCGCGCGTCTCGCGCGGTCCACCGGACGTCGCTGTGCGTGCGTTTTCAGAGGGCGTGTCTTGCTGCGGGGATCGCTCGACGTTCGATGGTTCGCGCGAGACACGCGAACCGGCAGGCGGGACGCCCGCGCTACCCGAGGCATGTCCGTCGCGTTTCAATCGCTCGATCTCGGTCTCGGCGGCTTCGATGAGCGGGTCGAACATGGGCATCTCCTTCGCGTTCTGCCCCTGCTCGCGTTTGCGGAAGCCGAAGAGGTAGGTCTCATTCGCCGGCCGCCAGCGGTGGAAGAAGAGTTCGTTCTTGCGGATGATGGCGGCGCGGAGGGCGGCGGAATTTTGAATTTTGAATTTTGAATTTTGAATGTCCCAGCCGAGCTTCGCTGCCACATCCTTCGCCCACACCGCATAGCCGCGTTCCGAGAGGTGAATTCCGTTGTCGGTGAGCGGCAACCGCGCGGATAGCTGCTTTGCCTGCGCGGCAAGCTGCTTTTCCTTCTCGGCCTGATACTGCTGGAGTTCGCGCGTCATAGCCTGCCAATCGCTGATCTTGCCGTCCCGCTCCTTCGCCTTGGTCTGCGCTTCTTCCCTGCTGAGATCGGGCTTCTTAATTTCCTCGTTCAATTTTACAATCGAATCCTGCAACTCCTTGCGTTTCTTCATCCGCTCATCGAGATCCCGCTGCAGTGTCGCCCGCAGATTGCCATACGCAGCTACGAAGGTTGCCCCGCGCTCCTTCGCGAGTTCCTCGATGGCCTTGGTGTATTGCTCCAGCAGCTTGTTGTGCTCGGTCGGGTCGGGCAGGCCGGGGCGGATGGCGCGCAGGTCCTCGTGCCGGATCGGCGAGAGCAGGACGAAACGGACGGGGGATTTTTTAACCGCGGCGGACGCGGCGGGCGCGGCGGAAGAAGAAGCATTCGGGGTCGTGGGACTGGCGGCATCTTTCCCCCCCGCCGCGC
>JANXZI010000548.1 GCA_025355595.1 Spartobacteria bacterium | reverse complement strand
GGGCATCTTGTCGTACTGCGAGTCGGCGACGAAGACGATGCCATCCACGCCGCGCAGCACGATCTGGCGCGTGGCATTGTAGATCACCTGGCCGGGCACGGTGAAGAGCGAGAACTTCGACTTGAATCCCTTGATGGTCGTCGCCTCGAGCGGGAAAAAATCGAAGAAGAGCGTGCGGTCGCTGCTCGTCGCGAGCGAGGTCATCTTGCTTTTCGTGGTTTCCTCGGGGACTTGGACGTGGGCATGGACCTGCTCAAGATTCGTCGTCTTCCCGCTCTTGGCGGGACCGTAATAGACGATCTTGAGCTGAAGTTCCTTGGTTGCGCGGTTGATGATGGCCATGGCTGAGGGCTAGTTACGAATTGAGAGATGGGAGTTGGGAAGTGAGGGCTGTGAGATTTTCCGGAAGGCGCTCGCCGGGATGGCCGAGCATGCCGAAATATATCTTCCCGCAGCGTGCCGCGTGGAAGGGGCCGTGCGCGGTGTGGATGGTCACTTCCGTGGCTGCGCCGAGCTGCATCTCCGCGGTGTACTGCCCGAGGCGGCCGAAAATCTGCGGCATGAATGCGGCGAAGGTTTCCGCAGCAAAGCCGGGCGGGAGACTTTGCGCGATGACGAGCCCCTCCTCGAGCGCAACCACTGCCCCCGCGACGCCGGGGAGCGAGCAGGCGTGCCTCACGAGTCCTGCCGGTGTGGTTGCCGGAGGTTGCTGCGGCGCGGCGACCGAGATCGGCAGTGCGACCGGCTCGGGTGCGGCGACCTCGGCGACAGGTGCCTGCTCGTGGGAGACGATCGAAAATTTGAGCGGCGCGGGCTCGGGAGCAAGCGTGCATTCGGGCTCGGGCGCAGATGCGCGTTTGGCCTCGGGTGCCACATGAGGCGCGGGTGTCTGTGCTGGAGTGCTGGCGGGCAGCGGTGCTGCGAGCTTCAATCCAGAGTGGGGAACTGCGCCGAAGAAATCCGGCAGCGTGTGATCGATCTCCACGGCTTCGCGGCGCTTCGTCGCGCCGGTCGCAGCGACAAACGCGGGGGCGATGATCTTCAGCGGCAGGATGAGTTCGAGCTCGTCGGGGATCGCGACGGGGCTGCCGGGTGCGGGCGACATCCACATGCGCACCTGCGACCACGGGAAAGTCACCTTGCCCTTCTGCAGGCCGGGGCCGACCGCCATCGAAGGAATCACCAGTCGCGTATCGCCGGGCACGAGGGAAAGTTCGCTGCGGACGCCCTCGGGCCATGCGGCCGCGAGTTCCACGAATGAAATGACTAGGTCGCCCTTTCCGGCGAAGGGCCCCACGGTGTTCGCCATCGGTGCGGAATGCGCGTGACCGTTGCCATTTTCGCCCAGGGCCTTTGGTGCCGCGGCGGGGAGTTCGGGCATTTTCATCACGCGCGGCGTGGCGGCCTGCGGCGCGTTCGCCAGCGGCTGTGCCGGTGCGGGCGCCGGTGCGGGCTGGCTGTTTCCGTTTCTATCAAAAAGTCCGGTATCACCATCCGGGACATCGTAGCGACGCTGATCCTGCCGACGGGTGAGGCGCTTCGGATCCACGTTCTTGAAAATTTCCGCGAGCGGGACCTCCACCATCTGCTTGCCCTCCACGTCCGACTTTCGGAACGTCCCCGTCGGTGCCTGGCGGAGAAGGCTCGCGAGCGACATCCGCACGGCACCCGTCGGCAACTGCTTGAGGATCGAATTCAGCGGGAGCATGATCTTCACCCCGGGCTCCGGCATCTGGCTGATGATGGCGTGGAGATCCGCCGGCAGCTTCTCGAGGATGACGCGGAGCGACAGCGAGGCGACCTCGATGTCGGAGCCGAGCGGTTTCGCGGCTGCGCGCTTGCTGACCGTCGCGGGAGCCGCCTCCGCTTTTGGTTCGGACGGCTTTCCTTCGCCGCCGAAGATTCGCTTTAGAAATTTGAGGAACATGGTGGGAGTTTCTGGAATTTGGCAAAGCATTCGAGATGCCATGCGATCCCGGGAATGCAGAAAAAAAATTCCGCAGCATGCGGCGCGTGCCTTGCTAAGGTGGAGACGTGAACTGCTGCGCGCCGCCGCCCGCAGAGTGAAATCCTCAGCCCAAATCAGCCCGATGGCAGCCCGCCAAAAAATCCTCATCCTCGACGACGAGCAGGACCTCCTGGAGATTTATCAGGAAATCCTCGCACGGCTGCCCAGCCAGCCGGAAATCCGCACCGCAACCACTGGCCAGGACGCCATCGCGATTCTCGAAAACGAGACCTTCGCCCTGCTGCTCGTGGATCTGAACATGCCGCAGATGGACGGCTTTCAGGTGCTCGCCATCGTGCGCCGGCGCTTCCCCGCGCTGCGCACCGTGGTGATCACCGGCGCGACGGAGGACGACCTCCGCGCCCGCGCCTACCGCGTCGGCGTGGACCTCTACATGGAAAAGCCGAAGACCGGCCGCGAGATCATCTTCTTCGTGGACTGCATTGAGAGCCTGCTCGAGCGCGAGAGCCAGGGCGGCTTCCGCGGCGTGCAGAGCAAGACGCTCCTCGACATCATCCAGATGGAATGCCTCACGCAAAATTCCTGCGTGCTCAAAATCTCCAGCGCCGTCGGTGAGGGGCGCATCTGGATCCAGCGAGGCGAGATCGTGGATGCGGCCGTTGAGGACAAGGTGGGCAAGCCGGCCATCACCGAGATGATCGGCTGGAAGGCCGGCAACTTCGAGGTGCTGCCCGCGGGCCTGCCGAGGCCGCGCACCATCTTCGTCCAATACGAGAGCCTCCTCATGGAGACTGCGCAGACGATTGACGAGGCGACCGAGGCGGATGCCGCGGAAAATCAGACACCCGAATCGCTCCTCAGCGCATTCTCCCGCTTCACGGGCGTGCAGTTCGCGATGGCGGTGGATCTTGGCGAATCGAAAAAATACGAGCACTGGGGTTGCGATGATCCCGCGCCGCTCGCCGTCTGGATTCACCAGGCCGCCCACGCGTTCAAGAAGCTCGGAGCACGAATGAAGGTCGGCGAGCTTCACGACGCGCAGGCCTTCGGCTCCACGCGCAATCTCGCCATTCTCTCCGCCGACGACGAGGTGCTCGGCGTCGGCCTCTCCCGCGCGCTCGCCGCGCCGCAAATCCGCGAAACTCTCACCCAGATCGAATCAAAATGGGCATCCTGAATCCATTCATCCGCACCGTCCTCCCGATCGAAGCTGGCCGCATGCCGTCGGGATGTTTCGCCGTTCATCGCGACGGCGGGATCGTCTGCAGCACGCTGCCGCTTTGGTTCCCCGTCAGCGGTGCCGAGGAGATTGGCCGCACGGTCATTGAGGCATTCCGCCTCGCGGTCGAAATGAACTCACCGCTCACCGACCTCGCCATCCACTACAGCGGGCTCACCATCACGGCGCGCGACCTCCGCGGCGGCGCGCTCATTTTCCTCGTCCCGAATGCCACCTACTTTGTCCGAAAACCAGCGCTCACGACCATGAACTACAAGAACCTCGAAGACTTCATCCTCCACCTCGAGACGCACATCGAGTGCTGGAAGCAGTTCAACTCCTACGTCACGCTCGCACGCGACAAAAAGTTCACCTCGGAGGACGACGCGCAGTTTCTGGACCTCAAGAGTCTCATCACGCAGGGAACCGAAATCATCCACGCCAGCGAGGTCAAGGGCGGCCTGCGCAAGGAGGACGTGCTCTCGCTCTTCGCCAGCGCGCCCTCGCTCCGCTACCTCGCGGAGATGAGCGACAGCATCCCGGCCGTCGAGAGCCAGTGGCACCGCATCTACCTCCACCTGCAAAGCCTGCTCGGCCAGCTCAAGGTCCAGCAAAACAAGCAGGCCCAGAAGGTGAGCACCGGCTGGAGTTTGTTCGGGAAAAAGTAGCGCTCCCGGACTTTGGCCGCCCCGTTTGGAGCATGCCGATCCGGATGCTTGCCAAACGCGGTGGAACGCCGCCTCCGGGCGCGTTTCGCAGGACGTGCGCGTGGAAAAGCGTGCCCGGAGGTCACGCTCCACCGCTCCACCACTTTCGCTTTCAACCAACCGGATTGGCGTGGAAGCAGACGACGCGTCTCGCTGCGCGGGCGTGGCTACTTCCCGGCCGCCCACTGCACCGCGTTCTTCAACAGCGCCTGGTAGGCCGGCAGGTCGTGCGCCTTCGCGTCATGGCCGAGCGTGATGCCGACGATGCGGGCTTTCGGGTGCTTCACCACGAACACCTGCGGAAAAGTTTTCCCGCTCTTCGGGCTCGTCGCCGTAGCGAGGACTTCAATCGCGTTGCCGGCGGGATCAGCGTTGTAGTTGTAGAGTTCGTCCGTGATCTCGAAGCTCGCTGGCACGCCCTTCGTGATCGGATGCGCCGCGTTCGTCACTTTCACCGTGTAGGCGCCCAGCGCATCGTGACCGCGCGTGCCGCCGCCGACGATTTGCAGATTCCACTCGGGGAAATTTTTCCACGCATACCACGTCCCAGGATGATGCGCGATGATCGCGCCGCCTCGGTTTGCGTAGGCGAGCAGCGCCTTCGTCGTCGCGGTGGAGACGGGCTGGTTTGCGCTCCACACGAGCACGTCCACGCGGTCGAGGATCGCGGGAACACCGTTTGCATTCTGCGTGAAATCGACCCAGCCGCACACTGGCGCCAGCGTGGCCTTGTCGGTGCCGCCGAAAAATTTCACGAAGTCGTGCGAACTGCCTCCCCCGACGATGAGCACACGCGGGCCGTTTGCGGGTTTCGTCGCAGGCGGTTGCGGGACTGCGTCGCTGAATTGCGGCTTGAAGTTTGCGTCCTCGGATGCCACCGCGCTCACGGATGACGCCGGACGTGCCCCGGGTAGGGTGGGCGTCCCGCCTGCCGGGCCGCGCGTCTCGCGCGGCCCATCGGGCGTCGAGTTGCGTTCGTTTGTCGAGGGCGTGGAGCGGTTCGGCGTCCTGTTGACGCCCGATGGTTCAGGCGAGACGCCTGAACCGGCGGGCGGGACGCCCACCCTACCCGAGGCACCCTCCGCCAGCTCCGCCGTGATCGCCACGATGGTCGGCGCGGCGCTTGCGCCGAAGGACTCGAGCACGACCTTCTCGATCGGCGCGGTGCGCGTGAGCGCCTTCACGAAGTAGCGCATCTGGTGGTTGTCGCTCAGCACGTCCACCCACTTCGATCCCGGCACGTCAATGCGATGGTTGTAGTCGGCAAACTCGGTGCCGTTCCTGCACACGATGCTCTCTTTCTGCCCGTCAGCGTAGTGGACGGTGATCTTCAGCACCTCGCTCGTATCGCCGCTGCCGTTGTAGCCCCAGCCCGTCACGCCACCGAGGAAATGCAGCCGGTTCGCCTTGAAGCCGCCGAG
>JANXZI010000540.1 GCA_025355595.1 Spartobacteria bacterium | reverse complement strand
CTGTCTTGTGGGAAATGGACTGCCAGAGTACTGCCAAAGACTGCCAAAAATACACGATTTACGCGTGGCTATGTGCAGCTATGCGTCGTCGCAAGATCCGTCGCAACTCATTCATTTCTTGAAGTTTCAGAGGAAACCGAGCCACTTTGGAGTGGCGGAAGGGGTGGGATTCGAACCCACGGTAGGTTTGACCCTACTCTCGATTTCGAGTCGAGTGCCTTTAACCACTCAGCCACCCTTCCATTCGAATGCCGATCACTATGGGAGGATGCGCATCGTCGGCAAGGGGGAAATGTCGCAGGCGTTTTGGCGGGAGTTTTCCGTCCCAAGTGGGCTGGCTGCTGATATTGTGTGGGTGAAGGGAGCGACTCCCTTTTCACAAAAGACGATCACTTTTCCAAATGCCGGATCAACCCGCCGACCGAACGAAGGAACTGGTGCTGCTGATCACGCAGCACCAGCGGCGCATTTTTTCCTACATTTATACGCTCGTGCCCGACCGGCATTCCGCCGAGGACATCCTGCAGGAGACGAGCCGGGTGATTTGCGAGAAGTTTTCCGACTTCCGCATCGGGACGGATTTTGCGGCGTGGGCCTGCCAGATCGCGTGGTGGCAGGTGCGTGCGGCACGGACAAAATTTGCGCGATCCAAGGTGATTTTTGACGAGAAGGTGCTGGAGGCTGTGGCGGCAACGGCGGCGGAACTCGCGCCGGAGCAGACGGCGCGGCACGAGGCACTCGCGCACTGCATGCAGAAGCTGAACCCGCGCGACCGCGACCTGCTGATGACGCGCTACGAGTCGGGCGTCGAGGAGGCCGCGAAGCGCACGGGCCGCTCGCTGGTCGCGGCGTATAAGGCGCTCACGCGGCTGCGGAAACTTTTGCACGACTGCGTGACGAACGCACTGACATCGGAGGCCATGGCATGAGCACAATGACGGATAATGATCGGGTGGAACTCAACGAACTCGTCAGCGCCCTGACGGACGGTCGCGCGACTGGCGCGAAACATTCGCGGCTCGGCGAAATGCTGGAGGCTTCGGAAGAGGCGCGCAGGTTTTACGTCCGCTCGATGGCGATGTCGGCGAGCCTCTACGGGTACGCGGGCGAGATGCAGAGCGAGCGGCCGGAGGCGAAAAATGTGATCCCGTTTTCCGGGTGGACGCGCTGGGCTGCACCGCTCGCCGCCGCGGCCGCGGTGCTGTTCGGGATCTGGGTCGCGCGCTTTTTTGGCGGGCCGAATCAGCCGGGAAATGCGGAGGAGCAGCCGGAGTCCGTCGCGCATCTTTCCGGCTCGAAGGACTGCAAATGGATCGGCGCAGCGCCCGCGCCCGGCGATGATTTCGCGCGGGGCCGCCACCTCGAAATCGAATCCGGTTTTGCCGAGGTTACGTTCGATTCCGGCGCGCAGATTACGCTCACGGGGCCGGCGACGCTCGATGTCCGATCGGCGTGGGAGGCGGAGCTCCAGCGCGGCACACTGCGGGCGAATGTGCCGCCGGAGGCCGTGGGTTTCCGCGTGATCAATGCCGCGGTCGAGGTCGTGGATCTCGGCACCGAGTTCAGCATGACTGCGGAGGAGGGCGGTGCTGCGGAGGTGTTTGTGCTGAAGGGTGCGGTCGAGGTGCAATCGCACGGCGAGAATGGGGAGCAGCCGCGCTCGGTGCTCCACGAAAAGCAGGCGCGGCGGTTTGCCAAGGCCGGTGTTTCCGACGTGCGCGATCGCGACAAGAAATTCCAACGCTTCACCGCGAAGATCGGCGTCGAGCGGATGGCGCATCCGCTAAACTACGTGCGCTGGTCGTTTGACGAAGGGGCCGGGGGAACCGCTGGCGCGGTGTCGAATATTGCGACGGACTCCGCGATCCGCATTGGGAAAAATGGAGCGCAGTGGACCCAGGGCCGCTGGGCTGGTGCGCTGCAATTTGACGGTCAGCCTGCCGTGCAGGCGAAGCTCTCCGGCGCTGCAAGCCGCGGCACGCGCAGTGTTGCGTGCTGGGTGCGGCTGCCTGCGGAGGCATCGGTCTCCGGCGCACAGCCGTTCCTCGCGCTGCCGCTGAACCATCCGCCGCAGTCATGGGCGGAATTTTCCTGGAACAGTCTGCCGGGCGAAGGCGTGCTCGGTGCGCTGCGCATGCAGACGCGGCAGGGTGCGGCGGTCGGTGCGACTTCGCTGCGTGATGGAAAGTGGCATCACGTCGCCGCGATTTTTGGTCAGTCGGTGAAGAAGGCGAACAAGGCTCCCACGAAGCTCTATGTGGACGGACGCCTCGAATCGTTCTCGGTGAAATCCCTCGCGCGCCGCGGCTCTGACAAAATGCCCGCAGCGCTCGAAGGCACGCTCTGGCTCGGCGGCCAGCCCGGCGGCAGCGCGGGCGTGATGATGGCGATGGATGAACTGTTCCTCGTGGATCGTGCACTTTCGCCGCCGGAAATCCGCCACCTGATGCAGACGAATCAGCTCATCTCCGCGGATGTTCTCGCGGTGAATTGACGATCACCGCAGCAGTGTCACGCCGCCGTCAATGTCGTACGATGCGCCGGTGATGAAGCCCGCTTCGTCCGAGCATAGGAATGCCGCGAGCGCCGCGATCTCCGACGGTTCGCCCATGCGGCCGATCGGCTGCCACGCGCTCAGCTTGGCGAACATCTCCGCCTCGCGGCCGGGATACGTTTTCGCGAGGTAGCCATCCACGAACGGCGTGTGGACGCGCGCGGGGCACACGCAGTTGCAGCGGATTTTTTTGTCCACGAAATCGCGCGCGACACTCAGCGTCATGCTGAGCACCGCGCCCTTTGTCATCGAGTAGGCAAAGCGATCCGCGATGCCGAGTTTTGCGGCGACGGAGCAGATGTTCAGGATCGCGCCGCCACCCGCTTCGAGGAGACGCGCGACGCCGAAGTGCATGCCGTGATACACGCCGCGCACATTCACAGCATGGAGGCGATCCATATCCGATGCAGTCGTCGTCAGCACGTTGCCGATGTGCGCAATGCCCGCGTTGTTCACGAGCACGTTGAGCTTTGGCAGTTTTGCAAATGCCGCGCCCATCGCCTCCGTGTCGCTCACGTCCGCCGCGAGGACGTCGCATTTTCCGCCCGCCACTCGGATCGCCGCCGCTGCATCCGCTGCCGCTGCATCGCTGAGTTCCACGATGAAAACATGCGCGCCCTCCGCGGCGAAACGTTCCGCGATCGCGCGCCCGATGCCCGAGCCTCCGCCGGTGATGAGTGCATGCTTGTCGAGAAGGCGTTGGGAAAATGGGGGAGTCACAGCGCGGGAGATAGCCGCTCCCGCGTGGCGAGCCAAGTGCGCAAGGCGTGGCGCGCGAAATCACGGTGACAATATTTTGACAGGATCTTGACGCGAGTTTCCCACATGCGGCGCGGGGGCGGGCTATGTTTCGGGCGAAACTTATGAAACCCATCAATCCATCCATCGTGCCGCTGACGGGATCCGTCGTCGGCTTTCTCCGTGCCGCAGTGCTCACACTCGCGGTCACTTCATTCACGCTCGTGCCGGATTCATTCGCTGATGAGCGCAGAAGCAGCGAGGGCCGGCGCGAGCCATCTGCGGCGGCTGTCGCGAACGCCGCGAACGCGGACCCTGCGAAACCGAATGCGCTCCCCGTCGGCGAGTCTTTGAAAAAAGGGATCGAATATTTGCTCGGCCAGCAGCAGCCGGATGGCGGCTGGGGACAGGGCGGTGGCTGGCGGCAAAATCAAACCAAGGGCGGCGGGCGCGTCGAAGGCAAGGATGTCGAGGATCCCTCCGATCTCGGCAATACGGCGGTGAGTTTTGTGGCGCTGCTCCGTGCGGGTTACGCGCCGGCGGCGGGTGAACGCCGCGAGGCGATGGCGAAGGCGTTCGAGTTCATCTGCCGCCATGTCGAGAAGGCGGATGAGAATTCGCTGTTCGTCACGCCGGTGCGCGACACGCAGCTTCAGACGAAGATCGGGACGTATGTGGACACCTTCCTGACCGGCTGGGCGCTCTCCGAAGCGAAGGGCAAAGTGGGCGACGATGCTGCGGAAAAACGCCGCGCTGCTGCACTCGACAAGGTTGTGAAGAAAATCGAGAAGCATCAGAAGGACGACGGCTCTTTCGCAGGCAATGCCGGATGGGCATCGGTGCTTTCGCAGGGGCTGTGCAGCAAGGCGCTCAATAACGCGGCGCGCAGCGGTGCGAACGTGAGCAAGATGGCGCTCAACAAGGATCAAAACCAGAACCTCGCCGGACTCGATGTGAATACGGGTGCTTTTACTGCGACCGTATCCGGGGCGTCTGGCGTGCTCGCAGAACCTTCCAGTGCGGGAGTTTCTCTCTACCGCGAAGGTGCAAAGCTGGGTGGGCTTTGGGAGAACGCTGAATCGAACAAGACGCGTCGCCGTGATGCCGAGAAGGTGCTCGCGGACCCTGCGGCACCTGAGCCGAAAAAGGCGGAGGCGCGGGCGGAAGTGAAGAAGGCGGATGGCGACGAGCAGGCCGCGCAAGTCGCACTGAAGGCGGTCGCGGGCAAACTCGGGAACGCGGGATTTGTCGCGGGCTTCGGGAACAATGGCGGCGAGGAATTTCTGAGCTACCTGAATGTCTCCGAGAGCATGAAGGCGCAGGGTGGCAAGGAATGGGAGGCGTGGAAGCCGAAGATGATCGCGACGGTCACCGGTGCGCAAAATGGGGACGGAAGCTGGGCCGGGCATCACTGCATCACGGGCCGGACTTTCTGCACCTCGGCGGCACTGCTGACTCTCCTCGTCGATCGCGCGCCGGCAGTGAAGATGACCGGCGTGACTTTGCCCGCGACGGGAACCTCGATCCGGTGATGCCACTCTCGCGCCGCGAGTTTCTGGTCCGTGCCGCCGCCTTCTGCGGTGGCACATTGGTCGGACGGGCGGCTGCGCCCGCGGATTTCTTGCGCGCTGCCGCTGGCTTTTTCGCCGCGCGGCAGTCGCGCGACGGCGCATGGCGATCGGATGTCTGCGCGGCCTTTCGCGGCGGCGATGCATTGACGCCGGTGGTGCTCTGGGCGCTTTCCACCGCGAAGACCGACGCTGCGGCGCGCGGCTTGCGCTGGCTGGAGGAACTCACCGATTCGGCCGTGCGCCGCGGGGCCGTCGTGTATCCTCTTTTCACCGCAGGCTACGCCGCCCAGGTGTTCGCGGCGTCCGGCGATACACGGCGTGCCGGCGTCTGGGCGGAGGTGGTCGAATCGCTGCGCATCCGCGCTGAACTCGGATGGCCTGCGGCCGGCGCGGCGTGTGGCGCATGGGGGGACTCTCCGAGACCTCCCCGGCTTCCGCCGGACGTGAGCCCGCCGCCGGACATGCTCGCGCCGAATATCTCCGCGACCGTGCTCGCACTGCAGGCGCTCCGCGCGACCGGTCGCGCGACGAAGCACGCGCTGCCATTCATCGAGAGCTGTCAGAATTTTTCCGCCGGTGCTCCGGGCGCGTTCGATGATGGCGGTTTCTTTTTCACGCCCGGCGATCCGGTGCGCAACAAAGCGGGAATCGCCGGGCGTGAATCCGTGGTGCGGTACCGTTCCTATGGCAGTGCGACCTGCGATGGAGTGCTGGCGATGCGGGCATGCGGTCTCTCCGACGGGCATCCGCGACTGAGGGCTGCACTCGGCTGGTTGCGCACTCACGCGGACGGCATCGCGCACAGCGGTGCCTGGCCGGGGGAACGCCACGCCGCCCGCGATTCGCTCCGCTACTACCATGCGCAAGGATTGGCGGCAGTGGATTTGGATGCGCAGCGCAGCGGGCTCGCGCAGGGCCTTCGATCGGCGCAGGCAGCAGATGGGTCGTGGACGGGACTCGCGCCGGGCAGTGGCGAGGATGAGCCATTGCTGGCAACCGCGTTTGCCGCGCGTGCCCTTTCATCCTGTGAGCGAGCGGGCTGACGAAGAACTCCGGCGAGTCCGGAAGCCTCACACCGATCGGCCGCGGCAAAGTTCCTCGGAATGCCGCCACGCCGTCCGAAGTGCCGACCTCACCTGTAGGTTCGTTCGCTGGCGGAAACGGAAAATTTTCACAGCGGACCGCAAAAGACTCTTGCACCCTTCCGCGCGCCTGCTATTCAAGCCGTCCCTTTTCAAAGAAATGCTCGGGTGGTGGAATTGGCAGACACGTACGTTTGAGGGGCGTATGCCGAAAGGCGTAAGGGTTCAAGTCCCTTCCCGAGTACCCCATTTCTCCTCTGAAAAGAGGCGGAATATGGGCTTTGCATCCAAGGCGCGGCAGTGATGCGAAAGGGATGCGTCACGCACGGGAATTTCGCTCGCGGGCCGCCTCCAAACAAAAAACCGCCGACCCGCGTGCTGCGGGACCGGCGGCTTGATTTTGAAGAATGCGAGGGTGACTTACTTGCCCGGCGCGAGCGCGCCCAGGCCTTCGAGGCCGTACTTCTTACCGAGTTCGTCGAGCTTCGCCACGGCGGGTGCCATGTCTTTCTCGAGGGCGCTCATCTTCTCGCCGAACTTGTCCATGTACTTCGGATCCTCGCCGAGTTTCTTGACGATGAATGCCTGCATGTCCTCAGCCTTTTCCGGCCAGCCGGTGAACATGTCGCCCATCTTGGAGATCGCCGTCACGAATTCCATGTAGCCGCCCTTCAGATCGGCGGGGAGTCCGTCGGTCTTGATGGCCTTCAGCTTGGTGACGATGTTTCGGATCATCGCGATGCCCGCCATCGGGTTTTCCTTGAGACCGGCCTCCTGCTGTTTCACGTAGGCTTCGAGGCCCGTCATTTCCTTCTTAAATCCGTCGAGCGCCTCATCGGCACGCAGCGGCATGATGAATGCAATCGCCATCGCTATGGCCGTGAAAATTGCGCGTTTGGTTTTCATTGGTTCGTGGTGTGGGTTGTTGTGTTTGCTGTGCGTTTAAGATCGCAATTTGCGATGTCAAAACTTGTTCTTCCGATACGCGCCCATCGCGGGGGCGTTCGGATTCACCTCGGGGCCGAAGTAGCGGAGGATGACCATCGGCTCGGTCTCGCTCGTGTTCGTGAAACTCACGCCCGCCTGCGCGCCGTCCTCGGTCACGAAGTATTCGTCCTCCGTCAGCTCGGTAAAGCGGATCAGCTTCGGCGAATTCAGCGGCTGGCTGTTGATCTTGCCGCTGCCCTGCACGCAGATGAGTCCGTAGGCGCCGTTGTCCGTCACGAACGCCGTCACGCCCGGATCCACGGTGAGTTCCTTCGCGGTGAAGAGCTGCTCGCCGTCCACCTTGCCATAGACGATCCAGCGGTCCACGTAGCCCTCCGTGCGCGTGTCGGCGACGGGCACGGGCTCGAGGTAGTGGTTGTCCTTGAATTTCGGATCCACGTTCTTCGCCCAATCGAGCTGGTCCACGATGAAATCAATGTCCTTGTGCTTGCTCTTCGGCATGTCCTTCACGAGCAGCGACCACGGCACTTCGCGGCCCTCGACGAGGTTCTGATACATTCCAAAAACGTCGCTGCCCCACTGCGGCTCATACGTGCAGAGCGAGCCCGGCGCGTGGAGAATGCACGGATCGATCAGCCATCCGCTGCCGACCTTGAGGCGATACGCCTTCGAGAGATCGAGGATGCCATTGTCGCCCTTGTTCCAATTCGCGATGCACTGCCGCACCTGCGCCTTCGTCGTGCCAGGCTCGAAGCCCATGAACGTGTACGGGAAATTGTTGCCGACATTGTTGTGCTGCGGCGGAAAATAATACGACTCCGGCTTGCCCTCCTGCCCCACGAGTTTCGCCTGCGCCTTCGACTGGTGCATGTGGTGCGGGATCGGCCCCATGTTGTCGAAGAACTTCGAATACACCGGCCACTTCTTGTATTTGTTCCAGATGTTCTTGCCGATGAGTGTCGCGCCGCAATCCTCCACGGCCTTTTGCAAAGTGAACTTCTCCTTGCCGACGACGACATAGCTCAGCCCCTCGTCCGGCGTGCGGTTCTCATTCGCCGCGGGTGTCGTGCTCGCAAACCAGCGCTCGTCAATGCCGCCGCGATTCAGCCCATACGCGTAGAGATCATCCGGGTGCAGCTTCAACCGCTTGCCTGGCTGGAGAAAGCTGCGCGGCACCCAGCACGGCGCGAGGCGCAGCAGGCCTCCGGTCTTCGTGAGTTCAGCTTCGACTTTCGACTTCGTGTTGCCTTTGACGGCCTTCAGCGCGGTGATGGTGCTCATGTGTGGGATTGAAGAAATGGGAGCGCCGCTTGTTTCAAACCGCGCCGCGCGGGTCAAGGGCGGAGCATCGGGTACGGTG
>JANXZI010000534.1 GCA_025355595.1 Spartobacteria bacterium | reverse complement strand
GGAAAAGAGACGACGCTCACGGTGCTTGCGCCCGGTGCGCGCAGCCCGGATGCGTACGTGATGAACCGCGAGTAGCGGTTCGAGCTTGCGAAGAAACTTTTCGAGGAGAACGCGCTGGCGGAAGCGCGCGTGCATCTCGATGCGCTGCTCGCCGACGCCGAGGCCCGCAAGCGGTTCGAGGGCGAGATCGCGCGGATGCTGCTGTGGATTCACACGGAGCAGGCGCAATTGGATGCGAAGCGCGTGGTCGAACTTTTCGAGACGCTGAGCGAGCGGTACGCGGAGATCGTGATCCCGTACGAGAAAATTTTGCGCGTCGCCGCGGCCTACCGGCAGATCGGCGAATTCGAGCGCTCGTGGTTCGTGGATCGCGCGACGATCGAGAGCAGCTTTGTACGCGATGCCCGCGTGAGCGCGGCGCTGCGTGCGCAGGGTGATTTCATGGGCGCGGCGGATCATCTGCTGGGCCTGTGGGCCGAGTATCCCGATGTGCATGATGTGCTGCTGGCGCACTTTTCCCTCGCGCAGGATTTCCAGGAAAAGGCGGCGGACGCTGCGTCCATCACGACGCGCCAGGGCGTGCCGAAGCCGACGAAGACGCAGCTCCTCGAACGCAGCCGCGACCTTCTCCGGCGACACCTCACGCTGCACGCGGACGACAAGGAGGCGGACGGCGCGGCGTTCAATTTGTCGAACGTGTACTTCGATCTGAAGGACTACGCGAAGGTCGCCGCGCAGGCGGAGGTCGCGGCGGCGGCGTATCCGAAGAGCACATTCCTGACGAGCTTCCAGTACATGTCGGCGCTCGGGCATTTCTGGCAGTATGAATTCCCCAAGGCGCTGGCCGCCGCCGCGCCGGTCGCCGCGGGCAACAGCAAGGACGCGGGAAATGCGCGCTACATCACGGGGCAGATTCATCAGGCGCAGGGACATCCCGAGGAGGCGATCGCGTGGTACCGGAAAGTGCGCGACGAATTTTCCGACGCTGCGGATTCGATCAATTACCTCGAAGAAAAGCGCGTCATGCTGCCGCTGGCCTCGACTTTCAAACCCGGCCAGCCGGTGCGGATCGATCTCTCCAGCCGCAACGTGAAATCCGCTGCGCTCAAAGTGTACAAAGTGGATCTGCTGAAGCTCCACGACCGCCGCAGCGACATCGCCGACGTGACGAAGGTGAACCTCGCAGGCATCACGCCCGAGGCGGAAATGACCGTGCCGCTCGGCGACGGGAAGGACTTCGCATGGAAACGCAAGGCGCTCGATCTCCCGGTGAAGGCCGAGGGCGCATACCTCGTGATTTGCCGTGGCGACGATCTCTCCACCAGCGGCCTCGTGATCATCACGTCGCTCGAACTCGAGACGCGCGAGGATGGCGAAAACGGCGCGCTGCGCGTGCATGTGAAGGACACCGCGAAGGGCAGCTACGTGGCCGATGCGGACATCAAGGTCTTCGACAGCTTCGGCGGCGAACCGTCGAGCGGACGTACCGATCCGCGCGGAGTTTTCCAAGCTTCCGACATCACGGGCCACGCGACCATCGTCGTGCGGCACGGCGACACGCGCTACGCATTTTTCCGCACCGTCGCGCCGCTGCGCCCCGCAGCGAAAATCGCGCCGGCACGGACAACGCCCAACCAGCCCGCACCGTCTGCAGCGCCCGCCGCCAAGCCGAAGGGCATGAGCAAGGAGGATTATCTCTTCAACGTGAAAGAGCAACTCAGGGGCAACCAGATGGGCAACAAGTTGAACTGGGACGAGAAAGTCTCGAAGGGCGGCAAGGGCGTCGAGGCGCAGAAGGCGCTGAAGAAGTGATGCGCTTCCACGGAGATTTGCCTCGGCAGCGCGCGCCTTTTCGGTGCGCGTACTGAGAGGAGGCTTATCGCTCGAAGGCCCCGATCACCGGTGTCTTTCCGCGAACGGGCAGGCCGGTATCCACGCCGCCGCGGATGAGCGCGCTGCCTTCCGCCGGGTGCATGAAGTTCACGGCGGGGAGATCGCCATTCGTCTGGCGCGGACGCAGCAGCTCGCTCTCGTCGAGGCTGACGAAATCCTTGTCCGCGAGTTTCAGATCGCGGGGGAATGAGTTGCCCGCGAGATCGCACTTCGCGGCGTCGAGGCGGGAGATGTCGCGGCGCGAGTGGTAGCTGAGATTGTTGCGCAGCTTGTGTCCGTAGCCATCCACGTCGGTGCGGTTGTCGGCGAGGCGGCCGAGCATGTTGAAGTTCGTGCCGTTGCGGAATGCGGTATTGTTGAACCAGTCGCTGCCGCCGGGATGATGATTCGCGTAGAAGCCGGACGCCCGGTTTCCCACCGCTACGCAAAACCGGATCGTGTGCCGCGGGATCGGCACCGGCAGCCGGTTGGCGCTCGTCGTCCCGTAGCCGCCGGCCTTGAAGCCGTTCCCATCTCCGAGCTTCTCAAACTTCGCCGAGAGCCCGCTGTGGAGCGCCCAGCAGTTTTCCAGCGTCACGGATTCATGCGCCCCGATGAGGTCGAAGCCGTCGTCGCTATTGAACCACGCGCGGCAGCCGCGGAATATATTGCCCGTGCTGCCCTGCGTCGGGTGGCAGCCGAAGCCGTCCACGTTCCCGCCTTTGCCGTCTTCGGAAGTGTAGTCCCAGTTGTTCCATGCATCGCAATTCAGGAAGAGATTTTCCGACCCACGCACATGGTAGATGCCGATGGCCTGGCCGTCGTGCATCGAGAGGCGCTCGAAAACATTGTGGCTGCCATTGCTCTCGAAGCAGATGGACTGCGTGTGCCCGCGCATCGTGACCTGCACGCCAGTCACGGCGATGCCCTGGATGTGCAGCCACGAGCCTGTGATCGAAAATGCGTGGACGCGCATGTTTCGCGGCCGCACGAGTGAGCAGTCGAACTCGGGCTTCTCGTCCACGTAATTGCGGTAGGTGATCGGCTGGCCGGGCGCGCCGCTTTTGTCGAGCACCGTGATGCACGCAAAGATGCGCCTGCGCTGCGCGATCTGCGCTTCCGTCATGCGGTAGGTGCCGCCGCGGAGGAAGACCGTGTCTCCCGGCTGCACATTTTTCTGCGCGCGCTGGATGGTGGCGAAAGGATGGCCGATGGAACCATCTGCCGCATCATCGCCCGTCGGTGCGATGAACCACGTCGCGGCGTGCGCCTGCCACAGCATCATGATTACGGAAAAAATCACGCACTGCGTCGCGCGGTTCGAGAGGGCGGGACGCACCGTGTTTGCCCGGAGTGTTGACGGGTCGGCGGATGGAGAAGGTGTCGGGTTCACTTGGCGATTTCTTGATTGCCGGCAAAGGATGCGCGGCGGGCGAATGATGAAGACACGCTTTCGCATCCACGCCAAGCACCTGAAACCCGCCAAATCAAAACGCTAGAGCGTTCCAAGTAATTTCGGATCCGCCGCTGCACTCCAAGGTTTCGCTCCGCAAGCACGCTGGGTCGCTTGAAACTTCACCGGCATCGCGCACGAACGCCACGGTTGAACCGCGCGCGCGACTCCGCCACGCTCGTCGGAATGTCCCTGCCGGGCCGACTCAACACCTTCCAGCGCACGATGCTCGTGTGGGATGAAATGCACGCCTACAACGCCGTGCATGTCGCGCGCGTGCCGGCGCCGCTCGATGCGGAGCGGCTGCGGCTCACGCTCGCACGAGTGCTGGCCGAACGCGGACTGACCGGGCTGAACTTGGATGCAAAGGCGCGCGCATTCGAGTTTCGTGGCGGTGCGGCGGTGATCGATCTCGCAGTGTGCGAAGGCGCGGACGCCCCCGAGGCGGTGCGCGCCGAGATGGAGCGGCAGATCAATCTGCGCTTCGATCACACCGCCGAGTTCACGCCGTTCCGATTTTTCGCGGTGCCGGACGGGGGTTCGTTCTGGCTGGGCGCCGTGTATTTTCACGCCATCGCGGACGCGGAGCCGATCGTGAGGCTCGTGTGCGATCTCGTGGCGGACTATGCGGGCGTGCCGACGAAGCGAGAGCGGTGGAATTGCCATGCGAAAGGCCGCCGCGCGCCGCTGCGCCTGCTCATATGGCTGCGAAAAATGCTGGCGCTGCCCGCGCAGTTCCGCGCGCTGCGAAAAGCGATCCGGCCGGGCTGCACGGATGCGAACGATTTTTGCAATGGCCTCGAACTTTTCACCCTCAGCAGCGCCGAACTCAGCGCGCTGATCGCCGCGGGGAAAAAATTTGGCGTCACGGTGAACGATCTTTTCCTCGCGCTGCTCATGCACGCATTTGCGCCGCTGTGCGAGGCCGTGCGGCGGGACGGGCGCGACCGTATCTCGCTCGGCTGCATCGTGAATGCGCGGCGCGATCTTGGCATCACGGGCGACGATTCGTTTGGCCTTGTGCTCGGCGGCTTCTCCGTCGCGTGCGGCATCGCGGAAACGGGCGATCTTCCACAGCTCGCACGCTCGATCGCCGTGCAAACGCAGCGTTTCAAGTGCGGCGGTCTCCATCTCGCGAACGCGCTGGAGATGGGCCTCGTGCTGCGGCTCATGTCTTTGTTCTCGACGAACCAGCGCCGGCGATTCTATCCGAAGAACTATCCGCTCTGGGGCGGGCTCACGAATATGAACCTCACAACACTTCCAGTGGATGCCGCGGCGGTCCAGCCGCCGTCGGCGGGGCGGCCATCAGATTATCTCCGCGCAGTGTCCACCGGGCCGGTGACGCCGCTCGTGCTTTCGGTCACGTCGTTCGGCAACGGCGTGAATCTCTCGATGTCCTATCGCACGTCGGTTTTTTCGCGGCAGGAGATTTCCTCGGTGCGTGAGCGTTTCACCGCGGCAGTCCGCGGGCTGGAGGTCGCAGCATGAAGGCGCGCATTTTTTCCATGATCGTCGCGCTTGCCGTCGTGCTGCTGGGCGCGGGTTGCGGGAAAGTGGATCTGAAGCCCGTCACCGGCACGCAGGCGATGGGCATCGAGCAGACGCTTCCATCGCCGCTCGGCAGGATGTCGTCCGCGCAGGAGAGCCGCATCCTTTCGCTGAACCCCGAGCGCGTCACGGACTCCGACGTGCGCAATGTGCTCGCCGGTGCGCCCGCGCCGCGGATCATCAATATCCACGGCGGGATCGCGACGGTGATCAAGAGGCTCGAGTCGTTCGCACGATTCCTCCACGGCCTCGGCTACCCGGAAAAATCGCTCCGCCATCCGGGCAATGGCCAATACACGGTCAGTTGCTACGAGGATGCCGAGATGATCGCCGGCATCATCGCATGGTACTACGAGCGCGAGGGAATGCGGCCGATGATCATCGGCCACAGCCAGGGATCCTTCCAGGCGGTGAAGACGCTCCAGCTCCTCGCCGGGCAGACCGCGGATCATCTCAGCGTCTGGAATCCGCTCCGCTGGAGGCCCGAGGAGCGCACGGAAATCACCGACCCGCTCACGGGAAAAAAACATCCCGTCGTCGGCCTGAAGGTTTCCTACATCGCCGCACTCGGAGGCGGCGGTGCCACGCGCGTCCTGCCAAACCAGTGGGACATGATGCTCTCGCTGCGCTCCGTGCCGGACGCCGTCGAGGAGTTCACGGGATTCTACCTCGGCCTCGATTTTCTCGGCGGCGACTTCCTCGGCTGGGGCTCGGCGAACCACTACCACGCCACCGGGAGCGCCCGGGTGCGCAACGTCCAGCTCCCCACCGGCAACCTTCTCACCCACGGCAGGACGCCCGACCTCGACGGTCTGCTCTCGAATCCGCAGGCGATCGAGTGGATCAACAGCTACGTGCCAAGCGCTTCGCCGGTGGCCCCGAAAAGTCTGGGCAGCGTCCAGGGCATCGAATTCGGAGCGGACGTGTGGAAAAGCGTGAAGCGCCACTGGGTCATCGAGCTTCAGCGGCTCATCCGGGCACGACGCGGGCATGGACGTTGACGGCCTGCTGCTCCGCAAGGCAGTCGTCGCGGGATCGGGACTGATCTACTGGGCGGGCGTGCTTTCGCAGGCGCGGCGCATCCGGAAAAAAATCGGCCGCTCGCCAAACATGACACCGCGCACCGCGAAGGAGCGCGTGCTGTGGCTCGGCTGGCTGGTCGTGATCGCCGTGTGGATCGGCCAGCCATTTTTCATCGGCGGTGAAAATGTCGCCGCCGGGAAAAGTGCGTGGGCCTTCGTCCGGCTGTGCCCGCAGTTCACGCATGCGGCGGTGATGGTCTCCGGCATCGTGCTCGTCGTCGCAGGCTACGCCGGCACGCTGTGGTGCTACACGATCATGGGCAGCGCGTGGCGCATCGGTGTGAACGAGCGTGAAAAAAACGCACTCGTCACGATCGGGCCGTTCGCGCGTGTGCGGCATCCGATCTACGCGCTGCAGGTGCTCATGCTCGTCGGCGCGGGGCTGCTGCTGCCGACCATTTGCTCGCTCGTGCTCCTCGCCTCGCACCTCGTCTGCGTCTGGCTGAAAGCCGCCGACGAGGAAGCCTACCTGCTCGCCACGCACGGTGAAGCCTATCGCGAGCACATCGCGCGCACCGGGAGGCTGTTTCCAAAACTGTAGCCGATGAACGACGGAGGCGGGCTGATCTCGGTCGCCTGCTTGCGTCCGAAAAAGAGCGCACGTCCCGGGTGGAGCACGCGACTCGCG
>JANXZI010000529.1 GCA_025355595.1 Spartobacteria bacterium | reverse complement strand
ATGTCTTTTTAATCCGGCTACCTCTTGGGGGCAATAACATGGGGCGTTCTATTTGATATTCCTCCAAGTGAAATGCCGAACTTACGTTCTGTTTCCATTGATCAACTCTTTCAGTCAATTTGTTGATCCAAGCGCAGTAATTCATAATGTCAATTTTATCACGACCGCTTCGGATCGAAGGCGCGGCGCAACGCGTCGCCAAGGAGATTCAGCGCGAGCACGAGGCCGAGCAGCGCGGCGGTGGCGGCGGTGATGTTCCACCACACGAAGGGATCACGGCTCATCTCGTTGCGCGCGCCGTCAATCATCGCGCCCCAGCTCGGCGTGCCGACGGGGCTGCCGACGCCGAGGTAGCTGAGGATCGCCTCCGCACGCACGAGGCCGCTGAAGCCGACGACGAAGCTGATGAGCACGAGGTGCATCACGTTTGGCAGGATGTGCCGCATGACGATCTTCCAGCGGCTCTGCCCGAGTGAGCGCGCGGCCATGATGAACTGGCGCTCGGAAATCCGCAGCGTCTCCCCGCGGATGAGACGGCAGAGCCCGATCCACGAGGTCATGCTGAGCGCGAGGCACATCGTGGGCAGACTTTTTCCGAAGACGATGATGATGGCGACGAGCAGCAGAATCTCAGGGACGCTCGCGACGACGGTGTAGAGGTATTGCACCGTGTCATCCACCCAGCCGCGGAAGAAGCCGGAGAGAATGCCGAGCAGCGTGCCGACGATGATGTAAAGTACGCTCGTGAGCCCGCCGATGATCAGCGCGGTGCGGAAGGCACGCAGCGCGAGGATGAGTGTGTCCTCGCCGGTTTCGGTCGTGCCGAGGAGATGCTTGCTGGGGCCGACGAGCGGCTCGGGATTGGTGGCGGAGAGCGTGTGCGTGGCGAGCGGCTTGGAATAGCGGCGCTCCTTCGGGATGCCGGAGGTCATCGCCTGCAGGACGCTGTGGCGACCGCCGCTGGAATCGGGGAGCTGGATGGTCTCGAGCGCGCCGATGACGAGATAGATGCACGCGACGATCAGCGCGGCGATGCCGACCTTGTCGCGGCGAAAACGCCCGCCGGCACGCCGCCACGTCTCGTTGCGGAAGCCGAGGCGCAGCAGCGTGGCGAGCACGGCGAGGATGAGGACGAAGACGGCGTCCTGCGCCCACCAGTGGTCGAAAAATTTATCGAGGGCGGCGCGCATTTTAGGTGAGGCGGATGCGTGGATCGGCAAGCGCGTAGCCGATGTCGGTGATGAGCAGGCCACCCATGTAGAGCAGCGAGCCGCACCACACGTTCGCACGGATGACGGCGAAGTCCTGCCCTTGGATCGCATCCGCGAGCTGGCTGCCGAGGCCGGGGATGCCGAAGAAATTCTCGACGACGATGGAGCCGAGGACGAGCAGCGGGATCGCGGAGACGACGAGCGTGATGAGCGAGATCGCGCCATTCTTCAGGACGTGGACGAAGAGCAACCGGAAATTCGCGACGCCCTTCGCACGCGCGGTGCGCACGTAGTCCTGCGCGATTTCCTCGAAGAAGATGGAGCGGTAAAGGCGCACATCCGCGCCGAGCCCGGCGACGATCATGAGCGCGACCGGCAGCGCGAGAAACTGGATGGTACTGAGACCCGCCCATTTGAATCCGAAGACGGGGAACCACTGCAAAATCACGCCGAGACTTTGGCCGAAGATCACCCACACCATGGTCGGAATACTGAGCATCGCCGCGCAGATGAAGACGCCCGCGGTGTCGAGCAGCGAGTTCCGCACGAGCACGAGGTAGAGCGACACCCCGAGCGCGGTGAGCAGGCCGAGGATGAATGCCGGCACGGTGATCGCGAGCGAGGCGAGCGCGCCGCGCTTGAACTCCGCATTGAGATCCTTGCGCGAGAGGTCCGCCTTCCCGAGATCGAATCTCAGCAGGCCGCCGAAATGGTGGCAGAACTGCGAGTCCCACAGCGATTGTCCCGGCTCGAAGTTGAGATACTTCGGTTTGTCGAGACCGCGCTCGTGGATGAAGCGCGCGATATTTTCCGGCGTGGCCTTTTGCTGGAGCGCGCGCCGCGCGATGTCATCCGGCGTCTGCGTGGCGTAGAAAAGCACGAAGGTGAACAGCAGCACCCCGAAGAGCACCGGCACGGTGTAGAGCAGGCGGCGGAGGATGTAGCTAAGCATTGCGGGTGCGGTTCAGCCGGACGGCGTAGCCGGCGGCGAGGGCGATTGCAGCGCCGATGATCCACAGCGGCCAGAGCACGGGTGCATTCCATTCGTGGCGCTTCTTCGCGCGCAGCACGGGATCGAGCGCGACGAATTTCAGCCCGCCCTCGTACATCATGTTCGAGTGCGTCGGCGGTGCCCACGGGGGGTAGAGGACGAAGTCGCCCTTGTGAAAATTGAAGATGATCGGGCAGTCCTCCGCGAGCATGTCCTGCATCTTTCGGCAGATGGCGAAGCGCTCGGGCGTGTCGTCCATCACGGCCATCTCCTCGAAGAGTTTGTCGTATTCGGGATTGCTGTAGCGGCAGTCGTTGCGGCCGTTCGGCGGAAAATTCTTGCTGTAAAAAAGGAAGAGGAAGTTTTCCGGATCAGGATAGTCCGCGCCCCAGCCGCTGCCGGAGGCGATCTGGAAATCCCCCTGCACCTCCTTCCGCATGAGCGCGGAGAATGTGTTCTCGACGATGCGGACCTTCACTCCGATCGCCGCGAACTGCTCCTGCTCCCACGCGACCTGCTTGCGCAGTTCGGAGCTGTCCGCGTTCACGTCGAGCGTGAGTTCGAGCTGCTGCCCCGTTTTCGCATCGCGCCCGTCGGGATAGCC
>JANXZI010000522.1 GCA_025355595.1 Spartobacteria bacterium | reverse complement strand
CGCGTGAAAGAAATCCTGAAGGTGACCATCGAACTGCTTGCCGCGATTCCGTCGGTCGTGTGGGGCTTCATCGGCCTCGGCGTGCTGCAGCCGCTCATCATCAAATGGTTTCACGCCGACTTCGGCCTGAACCTCCTCAATGGCGCAATCCTCCTCGCGCTGATGAGCGTGCCCATTATGGTCAGCATCGGCGAAGACGCACTCAAGGCCGTGCCTGACAGCTTTCGCGAGGCCGCGACGGCGCTCGGTGCGACGAAGTGGCAGATGGTCTGGCGCGTCCTCATCCCCGCCGCGAAAAACGGACTGCTCGCAGCCGTGCTCCTCGGAGTCGGTCGCGCCGTCGGCGAGACGATGGCCGTGCTCATGGCCACCGGCCAGAGCATCCGCATCCCGCATTCGCTCACCGATCCCGTCGCCACGCTGACCGCAACCATCGCCGCCGAACTCGGCGAATCGAACAAGGGCGGCGATCACTACCAAGTGCTTTTTCTCATCGGTATTTTGCTTTTCACGATGACCTTCATCGTGAATCTCGCCGCGGATCTTATCGTGAAAGGAGTGCGGAGAAAATGAACAGGCCGGCCGACACGAACATCTCGCCCACATTTGGCGAGACGCAGTTCACGCGCAAAAAGCAGCGGCAGGAATTCACTGCGAAATGCTTCTTTGGCGGAATGGCGGCGCTGATGGTGATCCCGTTGATCCTCATCGTCGGCCACGTCATCACGCAGGGCTGGCACTCGCTGAGTTGGGATTTTCTCACGACAAATCCGCGCATGGGTGGTGTGAAGGGCGGCATCTGGTCGGTCATCGTCGGCACGCTTTACATCGTCGGCATCTCGCTCTGCGTGAGCGCGCCAATCGGGGTGCTCGCCGCCGTGTATCTGAACGAATACGCGAAGGAGACCTGGTTCACGCGCATCGTGAATCTCGCCGTCGTGAACCTCGCTGGCGTGCCGAGCATCGTGCATGGGCTCTTCGGCGTCGGCGCATTCGTATATGCCGCGGGAATGGGGAAAAGCATCGTCGCTGCGTCGCTCACGCTGGCGATCATGACGCTGCCCGTCATCATCGCCTCGACAAAAGAAGCGCTGTCCAGTGTGCCGATGCAATTCCGGGAAGCGTGCTGGAATGTCGGCGCGTCGCGCTGGCAGACAATCCGCCGCATCGTGCTGCCGAATTCGATCAGCGGCATCCTCACCGGCGTGATTTTGCAAGTGAGCCGCGCCGCCGGCGAAACCGCGCCCGTGATGATCACCGGCGTCGCCATCTACAAGGCCGTCGAGGGCACCGGGCTGTTCCTCTACGATCCATTCCGCGAGCAGTGCATGGCGCTCTCGATGCACCTCTACTACATCGCCACGCAGGCGCACAACGCGCCGAAGTCGCTGCCCTTCGCCATCGCGACCGTGATGATCGTCCTGGTGCTTTTCGTAAACCTCACCGCGATCGTTTTTCGCTCGTGGCTCCGCTCCCGCAGAAAATGGTGAAGCCCAAGGTCCAGGTCGAAAATTTGCGGCTCAGCTACGGGCCGAAAGAAGTCATCCACGGCATCTCGTTCGACATCGAGCCGAACGAAATCCTCGGCATCATCGGCCCTGCGCAGAGCGGGAAGACTTCGCTGCTTCGGTGCATCAACCGCACGATCGAATTCACCGCGAATGCGAGGCCGAGTGGTGTCATCCGCGTGGACGGAGTGGACGTAATGGACATGCGCAATGTGTATGAGTTGCGCCGTCGCATCGGCATGGTCGCGCCGCTGCCGGTCGGCCTGCCGCTCAGCATCTACGACAACGTCGCCTTCGCCCCGCGCGCCGCCGGCATGAAACGCAAAAGCGAACTCGATACGCTCGTGGAAAAGTGTCTCACGCAGGCCGCGCTATGGGACGAGGTGAAGGACCGCCTCGACTCACTCGGCACGAAGCTCTCCGGCGGACAGCAGCAGCGCCTCACCATCGCGCGCGCGCTTTCGCACAGCCCCGAGATTTTGTGCCTCGACGAATTCAGCATCGCGATCGATCCGGTCACGACGATGCGGATTGAGGACGTGCTGAAGGTGCTGAAAAAGGAGATGACCATCATCCTCGTGACGAACCTCGTGCAGCAGGCCCGCCGCCTCGCCGCGCGCACGATGTTCCTCTGGAACGGCGAGATCATCGAACTCGGCCCGACCGAGCAGCTCTTCGGCGACAAGCCGAAGGACAAACGCACGTATGACTACGTGAACGGGATTTTCGGATGAAATCAGCGGAGCGATTTCAAAGCGGAAGCAATCAGAGCGTTGCTGATGTGCAGCGTGCTGTCCCGGCGGATGCGTTGGAAGATTCCGCGCGCGCCCGCATCGCTCAGCACTCCGTTGCTCACGGCGTCCAGAATCACGCCAATGGTTCCGCAAACCTCGAGACCCATCTTCTCGGCGGCGGTCCTCGCCGCAACATCGTCACTCAGGAAAACATCCGCCCCAAATTTTTCCGCCCACGCGAGTGCGGAAAGTTCGCCGGCGTGGAGCACATCATTTGTCTGCACTGGCACGGACGGAACCGCAGGAGCCTCGACAACGTTGACGAACGAGGCGCGGCGAAGAACTCCTGGCCGGTGAAACTCCGCCTCCCGTGCAACAATCTCCGGGCAGAAGAGCGTTCCCATTTGCTCCAACAAATGCAGCGACGCCAGTTGATCGAGATGAATCAGCGGCCCGGCGTCGAGAATGCAGACCTGCATCTCAACCGCGCCGCGGAGACATCCGTTCTATCTCGTCCAGGATGTCCGCCTCCTCCAACTGGTCTTTGTGCTCATACCAGAAGATGCGCAGTGCATCGAGATCGGCATCCGGCGCAGGCGGCTCGAAACCGCCGACCTTCGCGAGACGAGTGTAGCGGGCGCGGAAGCGTTCGAGTTGTGCGGATGGAGACAGATCGAGCATCGGTTGAACTTATCTTCGGAAGGCGAATTCGCGAGAACGATTTTGATGCGGAGATCAGGCGCGACGTCCTAGAATTCCTTCAATCTCGTCGAGAATGTCGGCGTCTTCGAGCTGCTCCGTGTATTGCGCGCGGTAGTTTTTCAGCGATTCCCAATCCGCATCTTGCGCAGGCGGAGGGAAACCACCGACGCCAGCCAGCCGCACATACCACGCGCGGATCCGCTCCATCTGCGCTTCCGGGGACTGGTCAATCACCCGCCGCGGGCGGGCGAGCAGGCGGGCCAGCAATTCCTGAGTTCCCGGCTTCTGTGCGATCACGCTGTGACATTACTCGCCGTCCACCCGCCTTCCAGCCGCGATTTTTCCCAGCATGAGCGAGCCACGCATGAGCATCACCACGCGCGACCTGAAGCTCTGGTATGGAAAATTCCAGGCGCTGAAGGGCATCAACGTGGACATCAAGCACGGCAAGATCACCTCGCTCATCGGGCCGAGCGGATGCGGCAAGACGACGCTGTTGCGCTGCTTCAATCGCGTGAACGAGCGCTACGGCAACGTGACCACGACCGGCGAGATCAAGTTGCTCGGGAAAAACATCTACGACGAGGACGTGTCACTCATCGAGTTGCGCAAGTCGATCGGCATGGTCTTCCAGCGACCGAATCCGTTGCCGCTCTCGGTGTATGAAAACGTCGTCTTCGGCCTCCGCATCCACGCGGAGAAGAAGCCCACGCGTGGCGAACTCGATGACGCAGTGGAGAAGGCGCTGACCGAAGTCGGGTTGTGGAATGATCTGAAAGATCGCCTCAACGACCGCGCCATCGGACTGCAGCTCGAGCAGCAGCAGAAGCTCTGCATCGCGCGCCTGCTCCCGCTGAAGCCAGAGATCATCCTCATGGACGAACCGTGCTCCGCGCTCGACGTGGACGGCACGCGCGCCATCGAGGAACTCATGTGGAGACTCGCGGGCCGCTACACGATCGTCATCGTCACGCACAACATGGCGCAGGCGCGGCGCGCGAGCAATGAGACCATCTTCATGCTGCTCGGCGAACTCATCGAGCACGCGCGCACCGAGGATCTTTTCCTGACGCCGCGCGACAGCCGCACCTCGGAATACATTGAGGGTCGCTACGGGTAGCCACGCCTTGGACTGCGGTGGCAAGCGTCAGCGCGACACCGCTTTTGGAATGGATTTCCGGAGGATCTGCGGTCGTGTGAAAAGGAGAGCCGCGAGAACAGCGTGCCTCTGAAAGCGGCGTGGCGCTGACGCTTCCCGCCGCACTCCAGCGGCCTTCCCGCGCCCGTTCGGCGTTCGCAGCACGACCTCGTTTTTCAATATGTCGCCCCACCATTTTCCACTGGCGCAGATGGGAGACCCGCATTTCACTCCCGCGCCATGTTCAAAGCGTTCAGAATCCTGCTCACCGCACTCGCCCTGGTCGCACCGCACCTTTCGCGCGCGGCCACGCCGCTGGAGCCTCGCGAACCCGGCGAGACCATCATCATCAGCGGCGGCCTCTCCCTGACCGTCTGGGAAAAGTGGAAGGCGCAGCCGCATGACAAGTGGTGGTTGAATTTCATCCGCGCCGCGCAGCTCCGCATGGCGCAGATCCAGCAAATCAATCCGCAGCAGCCGATCACCTGGCTGGTGTACCGCCCCGCCTACCTCACGCGTGGGCGGCAGGACGCGCAGGACTACACCGCCGCCATCAATGGCATCCGCGCCTCGCTCAATGTGAAGCTCATGTGGTTCGACACGACCAATCAGCTCCTGAACTACATCAATGCCGGCCAGCCGCGCGGTAGCGTGAAAATCAACGACCTCGAGTACTTCGGCCACAGCAACAAGGCGTGCTTCCTCTTCGACTACTCGAACCACATCGACAGCGCGTCGAAGGTCTGGCTGCACGAGAATGACATGACGAAAATCCAGCGCGGCATCTTCACGAAGGACGCGCTCGTGCGGAGCTGGGGTTGCCACACGGGCGAGAGCATGTCGGCGCGTTTCCGCTCGGCGACGGGCGTGCCGATGTGGGGACTCACCGGCAAGAGCCAGTACCTGTCCGACGAGCTGCCCGTCCCCGCGACCGCCGCGGGGCACTGGACGCGGTGAGAGTGAAAATTCCCAACGTGCTTCACGCAAAGGTCGCATCGCCCTATTTTGGCGTTTGGAGTTAGACGTTCGATGTTAAACGTGGAAACCCGCACCGCCAAAACGCCGGCATCGAAAAACAGGATACCCTCGCAAGACGTGCCTGCCGCAGGATCAACTTCTAACATTGAACGTCTAACTCCTAATGAAACGCAGATTAAAGTGGTTCACGCGGCCCTCCGCGTGCATCGCCTGCATTCCTGCGGAGGGCCGCAGGAACCACCTTGACCCGCACCGCTCTTTGTTCAGCGTTTCCCTAACGCAAAAATAGGACACCGCTGACATAGCCTGCCAATCCCACTTTCCACACCACCCAATGACTCTCCGCGACCTCCAGGCCATCTACGAAACGCCGTTTTTTGATCTCATCGCGCGCTCGCGGCAGGCGTATCTCGCACATTGGAAAATGAACGAGGTGCAGCTCTGCACGCTGCTCTCGATCAAGACCGGCGGCTGCTCGGAGGACTGCGGGTATTGCGCGCAGTCGTCGCGCTACAGCACGGGCGTGGAGCGCGAGTCGCTCATGGCTCCCGCGGACATCGAGGCCGTCGCGATCCGCGCGCGGGCGAATGGCTCCACGCGCTTCTGCATGGGCGCGGCGTGGAAGGGTGTGCGCAGCGGCGACCCGCGATTCGAGAGCGTGCTCGACAGCGTGCGGCGCGTCGCAAAGCTCGGCATGGAAGTGTGCGTCACGCTCGG